>NZ_JAPCIV010000018.1:0-108342 GCF_027707585.1 Aeromonas sp. QDB39
CTGCAAAGTAAAATGGAGGGTTTTCTTGCCGCCAAGGATCTGATGGCGCAGGGGATCAAGATCTGATCAAGAGACAGGTTCACCACTCACCGAGCCCAAGCGGAACAGGCTGAGGTAGACCAGCGTCAGACCCATCCCGGCGATGAGGCCGGCCAGTACGGTGTAACGGGTCAGCAATTTGGCGCTGCTCACCCCGCGCGAGCGGGCGGCATTGACGATGACGATGCCAAACACCATGGCGCCCAGCGTGTCCATGGTGAGGTAGCCATTGACGAAACCGTTGGAGAAAGGCTGATGCTGGTAGCTTTCGACGGCAGGGATGGCAGAACCGGCAGGCCACAGCAGAACGGCGAGACCCAGCGCCGCCAGCGCCAGGATCTTGATCGGCGCCAGCACGTGGCCCACGGTGTCGAGCAGCCGGCCCGGATAGAGGGAGATGCCGATCACCAGGCTGAAGTAGACCAGGCTGTAGATCAGCAGGGCTGAGCCATCGTCGCCAAACAGCGGCGCCAGCCCCACCTCGTAGGAGACGGTCGCCGTACGCGGGGTGGCAAACAGCGGTCCCACGGCCAGATAGCAGACGGTGGCGAGCAGCAACCCGGCCTTGCGGCCGATGGGTGCACTCAGGGCATCCACACCGCCCCCGACCTTGGCCAGCGCCACCACGGTGAGCACCGGCAGGCCGACTGCCGTCAGCAGGAAGCCGGCGGCGGCGCCCCACACCTGTTCACCGGCCTGCAACCCCACCATGGGCGGGAAGATGATGTTGCCGGCACCGACGAAGAGCGCGAAGGTCATGAAGCCCAACGCGACTATGTCTCTGGATGTTAATTTTTGGTTATTCATGCTGCGTAATCTGCCTATGACAATGTCAAATCATGACGGAAGTCGGCACGAATGGTTTATTCGTGCAAAAAATCCGCAGATAGTTTTATTAAATTTTTATGTTTCGCGACCTGCGAAGGGCGACAAGTAGAGCGTTTGTGCCAACTGGAGGCAAGTGCGGCACGGCAATCCAGTCACTTCATCCAGAAAATAATTAAGCAATGGTGTTTGATATTGGTGTGGTGCAATTTTGCAACAGATGATAACGCCGCAACCGGCGTCATTTGTTACCCGTCTTGCCGTTCGCTGCATCCGCAGGTTCAAGTCTCCTGCTGACCACCCGCCCAGGCGAGCGATGAGCCCAAAAACAACAGGGCGCCCGAAGGCGC
This sequence comes from Aeromonas sp. QDB39, assembly GCF_027707585.1. Classification (NCBI taxonomy): domain Bacteria; kingdom Pseudomonadati; phylum Pseudomonadota; class Gammaproteobacteria; order Aeromonadales; family Aeromonadaceae; genus Aeromonas; species Aeromonas sp. QDB39. The sequence continues at coordinate 1,215 of NZ_JAPCIV010000018.1, forward strand.
CCTGTGTGATGAAATGGCGGCAAGCCCGGCATCACTCCGCCGGCTTGTGCTTGCGACTCGCCTTGAGCTCGAGAAACTCGATGATCTTGCCGGCCACGTCCTTGCCGGAGGCCGCTTCCACCCCCTGCAGGCCGGGGGAGGAGTTCACCTCCAGCACCAGCGGGCCACGGGCACTGCGCAGGATATCCACCCCTGCCACGTCCAGCCCCATGATCTTGGCGGCCTGCACCGCGGTGGCCCGCTCTTCCGGGCTTATCTTGATCGCCTCGGCGGTGCCGCCCCGATGCAGGTTGGAGCGAAACTCCCCCGGCTGGGCCTGGCGGCGCATGGCGGCCACCACCTTGCCGTTGACCACCAGACAGCGGATGTCGGCGCCGTTGGCCTCGCGGATGTACTCCTGCACCAGGATGTTGTTGTTGGTCTGGATGAAGGCCTCGATCACGCTCTCGGCGGCCTTCTGGGTTTCGCACAGCACCACGCCGATCCCCTGGGTTCCCTCCAGCAGCTTCACCACCAGCGGCGCACCGCCCACCATGGTGATGAGGTCGGGCACGTCGTGGGTGCTGTGGGCATAGCCGGTCACCGGCAGGCCGATGCCGTGGCGGGAGAGCAGTTGCATGGCCCGCAACTTGTCGCGGGAGCGGGAAATGGCCACCGAGCTGTTGAGCGCCATGGTGTTCATCATCTCGAACTGGCGCAGCACGGCGGTGCCGTAGAAGGTGATGCTGGCCCCGATGCGCGGGATCACCGCATCATAGCTCTCCAGTTCCCGTCCTTCGTAGTGGATGGAGGGGTTGTGGGAGGCGATGTTCATGTAACAGCGCAGGGTGTCGAGCACCTCGACCTGATGACCGCGTGCCTGCGCCACCTCGACCAGACGGCGGGTGGAGTAGTTGTTGGGCTCACGGGATAAAATGGCGATCTTCATGACAATTCCGCTAGAAGGCAGTGCCTGGGCAGGATGGGGCGGGAGAGTATAAGGTGCCACAGCGCCAAGACAACGCCAATTGTTTCTCCTGACAACAAGACAAACCACACAGAAACCTGCGCTGCCATCCCACCGTCACCAGATTGTCAAACGGCGGCACCAGACTGGTCTGTCCCCCAGTACAGGATGCCGCCGTTGTTCATCCAGGATCAAGCGGGATTGACCCGGTTGCCACCCCTTTAATGCAGGTTCGGCCCTAGCCAGCGCTCGGCTTCGGCCAGCGTCATCCCCTTGCGCTGGGCATAATCTTCCACCTGATCCTGCTGGATCTGCGCCACCGCGAAGTACTTGCTGTCGGGGTGGGAGAAATACCAGCCCGACACCGCCGCCCCCGGCCACATGGCGTAGGATTCGGTGAGCTTCATGCCGATGGCCTGCTCCACCCCCAGCAGTTCCCAGATGCTGCCCTTCTCGGTGTGCTCCGGGCAGGCCGGGTAACCCGGTGCCGGGCGGATGCCGCGATAGTTCTCGCGGATCAGCTCTTCGTTGCTGAGCGCTTCGTTGGGGGCATAGCCCCAGTGCACTTTGCGCACCTGCTCGTGCAGGTACTCGGCGAAGGCTTCGGCGAGGCGATCGCACACCGCCTGAATGAGGATGGCGTTGTAGTCGTCGTGCTCTGCCTTGTAGGCCTTGGCGATGGCCTCCTCGCCGATGCCGCCGGTCACCGCGAAGGCGCCGATCCAGTCGGGCTTGCCGCTCTCCTTCGGGGCCACATAGTCTGCCAGACAGTAGTTGGGGAAGCCCTGCTTCTCGCTCTGCTGGCGCAGGTGGTGCAGCACTTTTTTCACTTCGCTGCGCGACTCGTCGCTATAGACCTCGATGCTGTCTCCCACCGCATTGGCCGGGAACAGGCCGATAATACCGGCGCCGCGCACGCTCTGATCCTTTTCCAGCTGGTCGAGCATGGCGTTGGCGTCGGCGTAGAGGCGCGTGGCCTCCTCCCCCACCACCTCATCTTCCAGGATGCGGGGGAACTTGCCCGCCAGCTCCCAGCTCAGGAAGAACGGCGTCCAGTCGATGTAGGGGCGCAGCACCGAGACCGGCACATCCTCGAAGGTCTGCACGCCGGGTTCCCGGGGTGCCGGCGGCTGGTAGCCAACCCAGTCCAGCTGATGGCGGTTGGCACGGGCGTGGGCCAGACTGACCGGCTTCGAGCGTGGCTGCTTGCGGGCGTGCTGCTCGCGGGCAATCTCGTACTCCTTGTCGATGCGGGCCACGAAGGCGGGCTTGAGCTCCGGGCTCAGCAGACTCTGGGCCACCCCCACCGCACGGGAAGCGTTGGAGACATAGACCACGGGTTCGGAGTAGTTCTGCTCTATCTTCACCGCGGTGTGGGCCTTGGAGGTGGTGGCACCGCCGATGAGCAGCGGCAACTTGAAGCCCTGGCGCTCCATCTCTTTGGCCACGTGCACCATCTCGTCCAACGACGGGGTGATCAGGCCCGACAGGCCGATGATGTCGGCATTGACCTCCCGCGCCGTCTTGAGGATCGTCTCGCAAGAGACCATGACCCCGAGATCGACAATCTCGTAGTTGTTGCACTGCAGCACCACACCAACGATGTTCTTGCCGATGTCGTGCACGTCCCCCTTCACGGTGGCCATCACAATTTTGCCGTTGCTGGAACCGCCGGACTTCTCCGCCTCGATATAGGGCTGCAGGTAGGCCACCGCCCGCTTCATCACCCGCGCCGACTTCACCACCTGGGGCAGGAACATCTTGCCGGCGCCGAACAGATCGCCCACCACGTTCATGCCGTCCATCAGCGGCCCCTCGATCACGTGCAGCGGCTTCTCGGCACCGGCCCGCGCCTCTTCGGTATCCTCCTCGATGAAATCGGTGATCCCCTTGACCAGCGCGTGCTCCAGCCGCTTGCCCACCGGCCAGCTGCGCCACGCCTGATCCCGCGGATCCTCCGCCTGGGCACCGCCACCGCGATAGCGCTCGGCGATGGCCAGCAGCGCCTCGGTGGCGTCCGGATTGAGGTTCAGCACCACCGCCTCGACCTTCTCCTTCAGCTCGGCGGGGATGTCTTCGTAGATGGCCAGCTGGCCGGCGTTGACGATGCCCATGTCCATGCCGTTCTGGATGGCGTGATAGAGGAACACCGCGTGGATCGCCTCGCGCACCGGCTCGTTGCCGCGAAACGAAAACGAGACGTTGGAGACGCCGCCGGAGATCATGGCGTGGGGCAGGTTCTGCTTGATGTCCTTCACCGCCTCGATGAAGTCCACCGCATAGTTGTTGTGCTCGTCGATGCCGGTCGCCACCGCGAAGATGTTGGGGTCGAAGATGATGTCTTCCGGCGGGAAGCCCACCCGGTCCACCAGAATGCGGTAAGCGCGCTGGCAGATCTCGAACTTGCGGGCACGGGTATCGGCCTGGCCCACCTCGTCGAACGCCATCACGATGACCGCGGCGCCGTAGCGGCGCAGCAATCTGGCCTGCTGGATGAACTTCTCCTCCCCCTCCTTCATGGAGATGGAGTTGACCACCGGCTTGCCCTGCACGCACTTGAGGCCGGCTTCCAGCACCTCCCACTTGGAGGAGTCGATCATCACCGGCACCCGGGCGATGTCCGGCTCGCCAGCAATCAGGTTCAAGAAGCGCACCATGGCCGCCTCGGCGTCCAGCATCCCCTCGTCCATGTTGATGTCGATGATCTGGGCGCCGCTCTCCACCTGCTGCTTGGCGACGTCGAGGGCCTCGTCGTAGAGCCCTTCCTTGATCAGCCGCTTGAACTTGGCCGAGCCGGTGACGTTGGTGCGCTCCCCCACGTTCACGAACATGGATTCGGGGGTGATGATGAGGGGCTCGAGGCCCGACAGCCGGCAGGCTACCGGCAGCTCGGGCAGGGCGCGCGGCTTGCTGCCCGCCACGGCGTCCGCCATGGCGCGAATATGGGTCGGGGTGGTGCCGCAGCAGCCGCCCACCAGGTTGAGAAAGCCGCTCGCAGCCCACTCGCGGATATGCTCGGCCATCTCGACGGCATCGAGGTCGTACTCGCCGAACGCATTGGGCAGCCCGGCATTGGGGTGGGCGCTGACATGGGTCTCGCTGATGCGCGACAGCTCCTCCACGTACTGGCGCAGCTCATCCGGCCCCAGCGCGCAGTTGAGACCGAACGAAACGGGTTTGACGTGGCGCAGCGAGTGGTAGAAGGCTTCGGTAGTCTGACCCGAGAGGGTACGGCCGGAGGCGTCCGTGATGGTGCCCGAGATCATCACTGGCAGGCTGTAGCCCAGCGCCTCGAACACCCCTTCCACCGCGAAGGCGGCGGCCTTGGCGTTGAGGGTATCGAAGATGGTCTCGATCAGAATGATGTCGGCACCACCCTCGATCAGGGCGTGGGTCGATTCGGTGTAGGCGGCCACCAGCTGGTCATAGGTGACGTTGCGCTTGCCGGGATCGTTCACGTCCGGCGAGATGGAGGCGGTGCGGTTGGTCGGGCCCAAGACCCCGGCCACGAAGCGCGGCTTGCGGGGCTCTTTCGACGTCCACTCGTCTGCCACCGCGCGCGCCAGCCGGGCAGCCTCGCGGTTGATCTCGGCCGAGAGATCTTCCATCTCGTAGTCGGCCATGGCGATGCGGGTGGCGTTGAAGGTGTTGGTCTCGAGGATGTCGGCGCCGGCGGCGCAGTACTGCTCGTGGATCTCGCGAATCACGGCGGGACGGGTCAGCACCAGCAGGTCATTGTTGCCCTTGATGTCGGTGTGCCAGTCGGCGAAGCGCGCGCCGCGATAATCGGCCTCACCGAGCTTGTAGCCCTGGATCATGGTGCCCATGGCGCCATCGATGATCAGGATCCGCTCCTTGAGACAGGCTTCCAGTTTGTTTGTCACATCCGACTTTTTGTTCGACACCGCTCGTTCCTCTTACATCCATGCAACTGCGTAAACAGCATCCTAACAGCAAACAAATCAAATGGAAATCTAGCCGTCTATCTGTCTATATCAGTGACCTATATACTCATAAATGGGTAATGAGTAACATGTGACCCAAGAGTACCCTATGCCCGTCCTCAATCCGGACACGTGCTTGCTGTTTACTAAAGAGAAAAATAACTATGAGCGTCTACTACACACTCTGCTTCCTGGCAGCGTTGGCGATCTTTATCGCCTTTGCCAATCAGTATGTTGTGAAGATCCAGACCACCATCGCCATCACCGCGGGCTCCATGCTGATCTCCGCGCTGCTGGTGCTGTTCGGTAAGCTGGGCTGGTTCAATCTGGAACCCCTGGCCGTCAAGACCATGGAGAGCATCGACTTCCAGAATTTCCTGCTGAAGGGGATCCTGGGCTTCCTGCTGTTCGCCGGCGGTCTCGGGATCAATCTGAAAGCCCTGCGCAGCCAGAAGTGGGAGATCACCATTCTCTCCATCGTGGCGACCCTGCTCTCCACCTTCATGGTCGGCTACGGCTTCTGGTTCATCGCCAAGCTGCTCGGCTGGGAGCTGCCGCTGGTCTATTGCATGCTGTTCGGTGCCCTGATCTCCCCCACCGACCCCATCGCCGTACTGGCCATCGTCAAGAAGATGAAGGCGCCGCCCCAGATCGCCATCCAGATCGAAGGGGAGTCGCTGTTCAACGACGGTGTCGGCCTGGTGATCTTCGCCACCGTGTTCGCCGTGGCGTTCGGCGGCGTCGAGCCCACCTTCGGTAGCGTGGCCGGCCTGTTCCTGCATGAGGCCCTCGGCGGCATCCTGTTCGGCGCCGTGCTGGGCCTCATCGCCCACGTGATGATCAGCGCCACCGACGATGGTTCGCTGGAGCTGCTGTTGACCCTCTGCATCCCCACCGCCGGCTTCGCCTTCGCCAACATGATCGGCGTCTCTGGCGCCCTGGCCATGGTGGTGACCGGCATCATGATCGGCAACTGGACCCGTCATTCCGGCTTCTCCGAGCAGAGCAGCCATCACCTGGATCACTTCTGGGAGTTGATGGACCAGTTCCTCAACGCCCTGCTGTTCCTGCTGATCGGTCTGGCGCTGGTGCTGCTGGATCTGGCCTGGCGTGACTGGATCCTGCTGGTCATCGCGGTACCGCTCTGCCTCGCCTCCCGCTTCATCAGCGTGTCGCTGCCCTACATGGCCTTCCGCCGCTATCGCAGCTACAACAAGTTCTCGGTGCGGATCCTCACCTGGGGCGGCCTGCGCGGCGGTCTGGCCATGGCCATGGCGCTGGCGCTCCCCTCCGGCGTCATGATGCTGCCGGAACACGGCGTCGACCTGCGGGAAGTGATCCTGGTGATGACCTACTCGGTGGTGATGTTCTCCATCGTGGTACAGGGCATGACCATCACCCCGATGATCACCGCCGCCAAGAAGGCCAGCGGCCACTACTGAGTCACCGGCTGACGTCACCTGATGATGAAAAAAGGGCTCCCTCGGGAGCCCTTTTTGTGGCCGACAGACGACCCTCAAGGAAAAACTGCAAATAATTGTTTGCTTTTTACGCATGTCGAGGAGAGAATGCGCGCCGGCTAGTTAATCAGCCCTGATTATGTTTACCCTGAAATGCTTCACCTCACGATGAATCCTGCCAGTACCCGCATAACCTTCTTCTGATTTACTCGCCTTGAGAACCGTTCAGGCTGTCTGCCTGCGTTGCCCGGCTCTCACGGTGCAGACCCGATCTGCCCACTCCCAAGTAGCATCATGCATCCGCGTGGTCCTTGGCGCATTCCTTGAAAGTGCAGACGCCCCTGAACCGGGCTGGGTATTCCTGCGCGCTCGTCCGCAATCGTGCTGACCGCGCCCATTGACCTGACATTTGCCAATACAAGGAGCAAACACCTAATTGATATAGAGAAATACCATGATGAAAGCAGTACAAACACACAAGCCCCTGCGTCGCAGCAAGCCCATCAACCTGCCCGTGCAAGAGCACGATGACGACGGGTTCCTGATCCAGTTCAGCACCCGCTTCAGCGGCGGTTTTGCCATCTCCTGTGACGGCATCGCTGGCGAGTTCTCCATCGAAGACCTCAACTGATCCTGCCTGCCCAACGGCAGCGCCCGATGCAGACAGGCCGCAACTCACGGCGGCCTCTTTGTCTCACTCCCACAAATTTTCCCTGCATCGCCTAGCCAGCATCCGCACTCTTGGCCGCTCTCAGACCCGGCAGGCCTGCGCTCCTTCCGCCTCCAGCAGCAGACACTCATCCGCATCCTCGGCCAGCTTGACCAGCCTGCTCTGCACCAGCCCCAGCTTGGCCAGCAGCGCCACCGAGCGCTCGTTGCCCGGGGTAACGATGGCGACCACCCGCTCGATGCCGAGCCGCTCCCGACCATCCTGCAGCGCTGCCTGCGCCGCTTCGATGCCATAACCCTGACCGCGATAGGCGGGCAGGAAGGCGTAGCCGATGTCTTCACAAGGCAGGGTATCACGCTTGATCAGCCCGCAGATGCCGAGCTTGGCGCCGTCGCTGCGCCGGGCCACCAGATAGAGGCCGTGACCGTGGCGGGCATAGCTGACCGCCGGCCCCTGCTGGATGTAGTTTTCGGCATCCTGCAGAGTGCGGATGCCCCGATCGCCGATGTAGCGGTGAAAGTCGGGGTCGTTGAGCAGTTCGACAATGAAGGGGGCATCGGCAACGGTCAGTTCGCGCAGTTCCAGGCGCTCGGAGAGGATCATGACAAGGGCTCGCATAGAAGAGACAGGCCCCAAGACTGCCCCCGCTACCGGCTATTGGCAAGGCCGCCACCATGAAAAAGGGCCGCAGCGCGGCCCCGGTCAATGAAATCAGCCGCGTCAGGCCGCCAGCAGCCCGGCATAACCGTTGCCCTGCTCGCGCAGCGCCACGAACACCGCCGCGCAGTCGGACCAGGAGAGGCCGAGCCGCTCGGCCACCTGGGCGGGCCACTCGGGCGGCGCCTCGTCCCCCACGTCGGACTGCGCCGCCAGGGCGATGGCCAGATGGATGAGGGCAGCCTCGACAGAGAACTCCTTGGCCAGCAAGGGGTTGTAGTGATACTCCACCGCATGGCAGATGCTCAGGGGGAATTGCCAGCGCCTGGCCATCTCGGCCCCGGTCTGGGCATAGTTGAAACCGACCACCAGCTCCTCGGCCTTGGCGCGCCCCTTGCTGGGCTCCAGATCCTTGATGTGGTTCACCATGTTCTCCGGCAGCCCTACGTGCATGATGAGCCGCCCCATGTCGTAGAGCAGGGCGCAAGTGAATACCTCCTCCCCCTTCATGCCCTTGAGCTTGGCCAGCCGTCTGGCCAGTTCGGCCACGTCGAATACCTTGCCCCAGAAATGTTTGAGATCGATGCCGGGCACCGCATTGATGGAACCGGTCAGGCCGCAGGCGAGCACCATGTTGCGCACCACGTCGACCCCGAGCCGCACCACGGCCTCGTTGACGGTGGCAACCTGGCGACTGCCGCCAAACTTGGCGGAGTTGGCCAGCCGCAGCAGCTTGGCGGAGATCACCGGATCCTTGTTGATCTTCTTGGCAATCAGCAGGATATCCGGCTCTTTCTCGTTGAAGGTCTGCACCAGTTCGCGCATGACTTCCGGCACGTTGGGCAGGTTCTGAGGCTTGGATAACAGCGAGTCTATGGTGGGCATATTGATATCCGTCCATGCGATTTTATGATGGTTGTTGTTTGCCGACAGCAAACCCACATTAATTATGGGTAACAAAAACCTCCCCTACCGAAATGTTTTTATCGAAATATTTCAATGCGTTAATAGCTATCTCGCTATACTGGCATCCTTTATGACACGACGAGGCACAGCACATGAGCGAACCCACCGAGTTCTTCGACGAACAAACCCTGCTGGAGATGGTCGACAACCAGCTGAGCGACGGCCACCCGCTGCAGGTCAAGGCGACCCTGATGCGGCTGGTGATGAAGGGCACCCCCCGTGAAGAGGCGCTGCAATACATCGCCTGTGCCCTGGGGGCCGAACTGATGGCGATGGAAGCGGATCAGGGCCCCTTCAACCTCGAGCGCTACGGCCAATTTCTGGACTCCCTGCCCGAGATGCCCTGGGCCGAATAAACACCCACTCCCGCCGCCGGCGACCCGGTCGCCGGCCGGCTCCCGTTAGGCAAGCCATCCCGCCAGCCATTATCATTACTGCCACCGGACAGCAGGGGAGCAAGCATATGCGCTGGCAAGATCGCCGTGAGAGCAACAATGTGGAAGACAGGCGCCAGCAGGGCAGCGGGGGCGGCATCCCCATCGGCGGCAAGGGGCGCCTGATCCTGCTGGTGGTGGTCATGGTGGCCGGCTACTACGGGGTGGACCTCTCCCCCCTGCTCAGCGAGCCGACCACCCAGAGCCAGCCCCAGCGTCAGGAGATGTCTCAGCCGGCCAAGGATCCCCTCGCCAGGTTCACCTCGGTGATGCTCGCCTCCACCGAAGATGCCTGGGGCGACATCTTCCAGCAGAGCGGCAGCCGCTATCAGGCCCCCAAACTGGTGCTCTATCGCGGTTCAACCCGTACCGGCTGCGGCCAGGGCCAGTCGGTGATGGGCCCCTTCTACTGCCCGGCGGATCGCACCGTCTACATCGATCTCTCCTTCTATCAGGAGATGCGCGACAAGCTGGGGGCCGACGGCGACTTTGCCCAGGGCTACGTGGTGGCACACGAGGTGGGCCACCACGTGCAGAACCTGCTCGGCATCGAGCGCAAGATGCGTGAACAGCAGCAGGGATTGAGCCGGGCCGATCAGAACAAGCTGTCGGTCAAACTCGAGTTGCAGGCTGACTGCTTTGCCGGCGTCTGGGGCCACTACATGCAGCGGGAGCAGGTGCTGGAGCATGGCGATCTGGAAGAGGCGCTCAACGCCGCCCAGGCCATCGGCGACGATCGTCTGCAGCAACAGAGCCAGGGCCGGGTGATCCCGGACAGCTTCACCCACGGCAGTTCGGCCCAGCGCTACGCCTGGTTCAAGCGCGGCTTCGACAGCGGCAAGCCCGCCAGCTGCAATACCTTCACCGCCCGCTAGACGCCCAAAAGAAGGGCCGGATCCTGACAGGATCCGGCCCTTTTTCCATTCATGGGTGAACGTCAGTACTGGGAGTTGACGATCACCTCCTCCCCCAACGCCCCAGCCAGCGGCAGCGGCCGGTAGGTGGAGTTGGCCGAGCGCAGCAACCGGATGCCGCGAATGCCGAGCTCCTGCGCCGCCTTGATGTCGCCATCGGCATCGCCGTAGAAGATCTTCATCTGCTTCTCCTTGAGCCACTGCACCTTGGTGTTCTGGCCTGGCTGATCGCCGGCGAAGATCACCGGGTTGAGCTGGTCGGCCGGAATGTTCATTGTCTGCTGCAGGGTCTTGCTGACGGTTTCGGTCTTGGTGGCCGAACGGCCGGTGACAAAGTAGATGTGATCGCCGCGTTGGAGGTGCATGGCGATAAGCGCCTTGCCCACCTCTTTCGGCACGCTGAACGCGTCCCAACCGTTGTTCATCTTCTCCCAGAAGGCCGGGTTCTTCAGGTAGCTCTCGTCATTGGGGGAGAACTCCTGCTTGCCGCGATAGAACCCCGGACTGGAGAAGAGCAGGGTGTCGTCGATGTCAAAACCGACCGCCATCGGCGGCAACCCATCCAGGCTTTTGGCTATCTGTTCCACCGAGACCCAGTGAATGGGGGCCTGCTGGGCCAGGGTCACCGCAGTGACACCGGCGGGGCTGGCCGGGGCTTCGACCGCCACGGCGGGCAGGGTCAGGCTGGCGGCGACCAGGGAGGCAAGCAGGGCAAAACGGGGGGATAAGGACATGATACGGCTCGTGACATGAAGGAAACAGGGGGCCGATCCTGCCCCATGCCGGCACCGGAAACCGTGAAACCCGCCACAAAACAGGGCCAAGTGACACGCATCGCCACGGCAAGCCCCCATCTTGGCGCAATCGCCAAACAGCATGGCGTGAGCACCAAGGCCGGTGCCGACGACAGGCCCCATACTGGCCACTCCCATCCACTCAGGAGCCCATCATGGATTACAAGCAACGGCTGCAAGCCTGCCTCAACCGGGTCATCTGCGACCCCGATTTCACCCCGGCCGAGCTCGATCACTGGTTCTGCCCGGACTATGTCCAGCTGGTGGATGACCAGCGGCTGGATCGCGCCGCCTTCGAGCAACACCTGCTGGTCCTGCGCCAGAGCCTGGCCCGCTGCGAGATCCACTTTGTCTCGCTGCTGGCCGAGGGAAACCGGGTCCACTCCCAGCATCGGGTGCGGGCCTGGCGTCACGATGGCGCCCAGATCGAGTGCAAGGTAAGCGCCCTGTTCACCTTTCAGGGTGAACGCCTGAGTCACACCGATGAGCTGACCTGCCTGCTGGCGGGGGAGCCGGCCGACCGAAATCTCGGCTCCCGCCTCACGGCCCCGCCGGTTCCCGCAAGAAGCGATTGAAAGCGTGAGAAAAGGCGCTGAAATCCCCGTAACCCAGTTCGAGGGCTATCCGCGACAGCGGCTGGCCCTGTTGCTGCAACTGGCGGGCCCGCCCCATCACCACCTGTTGCCGCCATTGCCGAAAGCTGCAGCCCAGCTGCTGGCTGAATAACCGGTTGAGGGTGCGCACCGAGGCACCTGAATCGGCCGCCAACTCCGCCAACCCGTGTTCGATGGAAGGGTGCCGGCAGACCCGCTCCAGCACCCTCAGCAGCCGTACGTCCAGCGCCGCGCTCAGCATGAATCCAGCCGCCACCGGCGCCTGTCGCAGCTCGGCCGCCAATACCGTCAGATAGGCATCCCTGAGCCCCGGCCCCGCCATGTCCGCCAGCCGCTCGAACAGGCCGGCCAGCAGCGGGCTCACCTGGCGGGTCGTCAGCTCGCGCCCCCCATCCAGGTCATCCAGATAGATCAGACTGAGCCGGGAGTGACGCAGCACCCTGAACTCATGGGCCAACCCGGCCGGGATCAGGCAGAGCTGGCCCGCCACCAGCAGCACGCCTGCTGCCTGGCTGCTGATCACGCCACCACCCCGATGCAGATAGCAAAACTGTGAGCCGCCGTGACAGTGGAGGGCGGTGAGCGCGCCTTGCGGGTAGTCGCGATACAAGAGATTCATGACGAACTCCCCAGGCCCAAGGCCCACCCACCAGCAGGCTCTTTCGGCACTTCTTGTCCCCCGCTCTCGCCCCGGTGGGCTATAACTGCTGTACGCCTTCTAATGACATTCAAATCAATTGCACCATTTATTGGAGATGCCATGGACGTGCACACCGCCGCTGCCCATTCGAACACCGCCACTCCCGCTTCACCCCAGGCCAGACTGGAGGCCATCGACCAGCTGATGGCCCGGCTCGAGCTCGCGCCAGACGGCTTGATCCTGGATGCCAACCCCCGTTTTCTCGCCATCATGGGATATCAGCTGGCCGAGCTCAAGGGTCAGCACTACAGCATGCTGCTCCCCGCACAGGCGGCAGAATCCGCCGACGAGGCCGCCCGTTGGCAGGCGCTGCGGACGGGGCAGGCACAGGAGGGAGAGTTTCACCGGCTCGATCGGCAGGGACGGGACATCTGGCTGCGAGGCAGCTGCAGCCCCCAGCTGGATGAACAGGGCGCGCTGGTCCAGGTCATCGAATACACCATGGATCTGACCGAGCAGAAGCAGCTGAACGCCAACTTCGAGGGGCAGCTCAACGCCCTCAGCCGGGTCATGGGCAAGGTGGAGTTTTCACTGGATGGCATCATCCTCGATGCCAATGCCCGCTTTCTGGAGACGGTGGGCTATCAGCTGGAGGAGCTGAAGGGCCAGCACCACCGGCTGCTGGTCGATCCTGACTACGCCCAGTCGGCCGACTATCGCAGCTTCTGGGAGACGCTGCGCCGTGGTGAATACCTGGCGGGAGAGTTCTGCCGACTTGGCAAGCAGGGGGAAGAGGTCTGGATCCAGGGATCCTACAACCCGGTGCTGGATCTCACCGGCAAGCCCAGCAAGATCGTCAAGTTTGCCACCGACATCACGGCCCAGGTGGCGCAGCATCGCCAGCTCAAGCGCGCCATGGAGGAGGCCGAAGAGGCCGCCAGGGTGCGCGAGGAGCTGCACAAGTCGCTGCAGGAGATGTCGACCCCGGTCACCCCCATCTGGGACGGGATCCTGCTGCTGCCGCTGGTGGGGATCATCGATTCCATGCGCACCGCCGACGTGATGAACAAGTCGCTCACCAAGATTGCCGAGACCCGGGCCCGGGTCTTCGTGCTGGACATCGCCGGGGTCGCCACCGTGGATACCGGCGTCGCCAACCAGCTGATCAAGATCACCAAGGCGACCCAGTTCATGGGGTGCGAGGCCATCATCTCCGGCGTCTCACCGGCCATCGCCCGCACCATGGTGGAGCTGGGGGTTTCTGTCGGCGACATCCGTACCACGGCGACCCTGCGGGATGCCTTCGAGATCGCCCTCAAGCGGGTCGGCTCCACCCTCTAGGAGAGATGCATGCTGCTCAACAATGATCTGGGCATCGCCGACGTGGCCGACTGCATCGTGGTCAGCATGCGCCCCGACCTCGGTGACGAGGGCATGCAGCAACTGATGCAGGCCCTCTCCCAGCGGCTGATGCTGGGCCGCCTGCACGCGGTACTGCTCGACTTCTCCGGGGTCATGCTGCTCGATCACCACGAATTCAGGCAGGTACGCAAACTGGCCGAGGTGTGCCGCCTGCTCGGTGCCGTCTGCCTGCTGGTGGGACTGAATGCGGGGATCGCCGCCTTCCTGGCGCTGGCCGATGCCGAGCCAGGGCCGCTGCGCTGCTTTCTCGACATGGACGATGCCTTCGCCCATGTTCGCACGACGCTCAAGGATGAGGAGTAGCGCAGCATGCAGTTGGAACTGAGTGTGCAAGAGGCCAGCTACCCGCTGCGCCACGACATCGACCTGCACCTGACGGTGATGGCGGTGCGCCGCCTCCCCTTCATCGCCAACCTGTCCGAGGTGGACCGTGCCATGCTCTCCACCGTGGTCTCCGAGCTTGGCAGCAACATCTTGAAATACGCCGAACGGGGGGAGATCACCCTCACCCTCCACCATCCCAGAGGGCGCCCCTGCATCGACATCGTCGCCCGCGATCAGGGCCCCGGCATTGGGGACGTGCATCAGGCCATGCAGGATCACTACAGCACTTCGGGCACCCTGGGCCTGGGCCTGCCCGGCGTGCGCCGCATGATGTCGGAACTCACCATCAGCACCCCGCCGGAAGGGGGGACTCTGGTGCAGGCCCGCAAGTGGCTGGGCGCGGCGCCTCTGGTATCCAGACCAATTGCCCCCCTCGCCTGTGCCGGTCAGCTGCACGCCGGCCTGCAGCTGACATGGGCCAGCGAGAACCGCCCCTGCTATCCGGAACGGGTCTCCGGCGATCTGGCCTTCATCCGGCCAGGGCCGGAGGGGGTGTCGCTGATCCTGATCGACGTGAGCGGCCACGGCGCCTCGGCCAACAAGCTGGTGCTGGTGCTGGAGGCGGCGCTGCAGCAAAGCCGCGAGCAGGAGCCTTCCCGCCTGTTGCAACTGCTGCACCAGCACTGCATCGGCACCCGGGGCGCCGCCGCCGGCGTGGCCCTGGTCAACGGCGAACGGGGTGAGCTGAGCTATGCCGGCATCGGCAATACCCGCATCTGCCTGCGCGGCCGCGAGCCCTGGCGCGGCATCTCCCGCGATGGAGTGCTGGGAGAGCGCTTTCCCACCCCCTTGCTGCAGCGCCAGCCACTCGTCGCGGGGGACGTGGTAATGCTCTATTCGGACGGTATCAGCGAATCCCTCAACCTGCGCGATGGTGCGCTGGATCTGGCCGCCGAGCCCGCCCAGCTGGCACGCCAGGTGATCGCCCACAGTGGCCGCTGCACCGACGATGCCAGCTGCATCGTGCTGCGGGTGCTGGCAGGAGAGGAGGACTAGATGCGGCAACTGATCGGCGAAACCCTGCTGTCAGGCCCGGTGGCGGCACTCACCGCCCGGCGCAAGGTGATCCAGGTACTCACCTGCCTCGACAGAAGTCCCACCTTCGTGGCACCGCTGGCAGGCGCCACCTCCGAGCTGGTACGCCAGCTGGTGGCGAACGCTGAGCCGCTGCAACTGCAGGTGTGGCTGGAGCCGCACGCGCAGGAGTTGTGGCTCTCGCTCTCGGCTGATGCCCCCTTCTCCCCCGAGCCGGACGGCCGCCATTCACGTGGCATCCGGCTGGTATCACACGCGGACAACGCCATCGCCCTGGTCTACCATCTGCCCCGCTGGCCCGATGAACGGCTGCTGCAACAGATGCAGCGGCAGTTCGCCGAACCGACCCGGGACGAGCTGTTTGCGGTGATGCAGGCCAAGAATCAGGAACTGGAAGTGGCCTATGAGCTGGCGGAGGGCGCGACCCGGGCCAAGAGCGATTTTCTCGCCAACATGAGCCACGAGATCCGCACCCCCATGAACGCCATCCTCGGCATGTCCCATCTCGCCCTGCAGACCCGGCTCGATCCGCAGCAGTTCGACTACGTCAGCAAGATCCAGCGTTCGGCCCAGCATCTGCTCGGCATCATCAACGACATCCTCGACTTCTCCAAGATCGAGGCCGGCAAGCTGGATCTGGAGCGGATCGAATTCGATCTCGACCATGTGCTGGAGAATCTGGCCACCCTGGTGGGCGAAAAGGCGGAGGCCAAGGGCATAGAACTGCTGTTCGAGGTCGACCACCAGCTCGACACCCTGCTCTATGGCGACCCCCTTCGCCTTGGCCAGATCCTGATCAATTACGCCAACAATGCGGTCAAGTTCACCGAGCAGGGGGAGATCCTGGTCAAGGTCAGCTGCCTGGAGAAACAACCCCAGGAGGTGTTGCTGCACTGCTCGGTACAGGACACCGGGATCGGCATGAGCCAGGAGCAGCAGCAGCGGCTGTTCCAGTCATTCCAGCAGGCGGACAGCTCCACCACCCGCAAGTACGGCGGCACCGGCCTCGGCCTCGCCATCTCCCGCAAACTGGCCGAGCTGATGGGCGGTGAGGTGGGGGTACAGAGCGAGCCAGGCCAGGGCAGCACCTTCTGGTTTACCGCCCGACTCGGTAGGGGCAGACGCAGATCCCGCTATCTGCCGAGTCTGGATCTGCGCGGGCGCCGCATGCTGGTGGCCGACGACATTGCCAGCGCCCGCACCATCATGGCCGCCCTGCTGCGCAGCATGAGCTTTGTGGTGGACACCGCCGAATCGGGCCAGCAGGCACTGCAGATGATCGCCGGCGCCGAGCAGGAGGGGCAGCCCTACGAAGTGGTATTGCTGGACTGGCACATGCCGGGGCTGGATGGCATCGAGACCGGTCGCCGCCTCATCGCCCGCGGCATGGGCCAGCGTCCCTACCGGGTCATGGTGACCGGCTACGGACGGGAGGAGGTCTTTCGCCAGGCCGATACCGCCGGCTTTGATCGGGTGCTGGTCAAGCCGGTATGCGCCTCCGTGCTGTTTGACACCGTCATCGGCCTGTTTGGCCAGCAAGCAAGCCCCCTCACCTTCAAGCCACCGCAGGCGACCCATCACTACCGCTTCGACGGGCTCAGGATCCTGCTGGCGGAAGACAACGAGCTCAATCAGCAGGTGGCGCTGGAGTTGCTGCGGGCGGTCGGTGCCGATGTCAGCATCGCCGGCAATGGCGCCATCGCGCTGGAGATGGTGGCCCAGACCCACTACGACCTGATCCTGATGGACATGCAGATGCCGGTGATGGATGGCCTGGCCGCCACCCGGCTGTTGCGCGAGCGGGAAGACGTCGGACAACACACCCCGATCCTGGCGATGACGGCCAACGTCATGGCCGGTGATCGCGAACGCTGCCTCGCGGCCGGGATGGACGATCACATCGCCAAGCCCATCGACCCCGACAGGCTGTATGCGGCCCTGCAGCGCTGGGCCACCTCCTTCAGCCGCGAGGTCAGCAGCAGACTCACTGCCTCGCGCGCATCCCCCGCCACCGCTTTGCTGCCACAGCTGCGGGCGCTCGGCCTCAACGCCGAAACCGCCCTGCAACGATTGATGCACAACTGGGAGTGGTATCGGGATCTGCTGCAACGTTTCGCCCGCCAGGGGAGTCAGCCGATGGAAACCCTGCTGGCCGCCCTGCAGGCGAATGACCGGGAAGAAGCGCATCGGCAGGCACATACCCTCAAGGGCATAGCCGCAACCCTGGGGGCCGGGTCGCTGCAGGAGGTCTCGGCCCGGCTGGAGAGCGCCCTCGCCCGGGGAGACGACGCCGCCAGCCTGCTGCCGCTGGCCGAACTGGGGTTGCAACAGCAGCAGCAACTGGCCGCCGGCCTGCTGACGCTGCTGCCGGCCCCTGCCGCCCCCGGCTTGCCGGAGGCAACCCCCGCCGAGCTGGCGCCCCTGCTGCACCAGCTGACCGGGCTGCTGCTGGAAGACGATGCGGAAGCCTTCATCTTGTTCCAGCGCAATCAGGCCAGGCTCGCCCCCCTGCTGGGCGAGGCGGCACCGGCCATGCACGATGCCATGACCCGTTTTCGCTTCGCCGATGCCCTGGCACATCTGCAACAAGTCCGGGCCCTCAGACCCGATCTGTTCAACCAAGAGTGAGGCCACCATCATGCTCAACTTGCTGGATCCCGATACCAAACCCACCCTGCTGGTGGTCGATGACACACCGGAGAACCTCTCCCTGCTCAGCGCCCTGCTCAGCCCCCACTACCGGGTCAAGGTCGCCATCAGCGGCCAGCGGGCGCTGGAGATCCTCTCGGCCGGCACCCGGGTGGACCTGATCCTGCTCGACGTGGTGATGCCCCAGATGGATGGCTATCAAGTGATGCAGGCGCTGCAGGAGATGCCGCAGGCGCGGGAGATCCCGGTGATCTTCCTGACCGCCAAGGTGGAGGAGAGTGCGGAGGCGCACGGCCTGGCGCTGGGGGCCGTCGACTACATCCACAAGCCGATCACCCCCGCCATCGTGCTGGCGCGGGTCAGAAACCACCTGGAACTGAAAGCCGCGCGGGATCTGCTGCACGACCAGAACGCCTTTCTGGAGCAGGAGGTGGAGCGACGCACCCGGGAGAACGAACTGATCCAGAACATCACCATCCACTCCCTAGCCTCGCTTGCCGAAACCCGCGACAACGAAACCGGCAACCATATCCTGCGCACCCAGCACTATGTGCGGCTGCTGGCGGAGACCCTCTGCGAGCACCCCCGCTTTCGTGCCGAGCTGACCCCCAAGACCATCGATCTGCTGTTCAAATCGGCCCCGCTGCACGACATCGGCAAGGTTGGCGTGCCGGACCGGATCCTACTCAAACCCGGCAAGCTGGATGCGGACGAGTTTGCCCAGATGAAGCACCACTCCATTCTCGGCAAGGAGGCCATCGTCCATGCCGAGGAGGCGCTGGGGGTGGAGGTCGAGTTTCTGCGGCTGGCCAAGGAGATCGCCTGCTACCACCACGAGAAGTGGGACGGCACCGGCTATCCCTATGGCCTGATCGGTGACGAGATCCCCCTCTCGGCCCGCTTGATGGCACTGGCCGACGTGTACGACGCCCTTATCAGCAAGCGCTGCTACAAGGCCGCCATGTCCCACCAGGAGGTGGTGCCCATCATACTGGCGGGGCGGGGCAATCACTT
This sequence comes from Aeromonas sp. QDB39, assembly GCF_027707585.1. Classification (NCBI taxonomy): domain Bacteria; kingdom Pseudomonadati; phylum Pseudomonadota; class Gammaproteobacteria; order Aeromonadales; family Aeromonadaceae; genus Aeromonas; species Aeromonas sp. QDB39. Next base: position 19,758 of record NZ_JAPCIV010000018.1, read on the forward strand.
CGATCCCGACATCACCGACGCCTTTGCCCGCATCCACCAGCAGTTCCACGAGATCGCCCTGCGCTACAACGACGACAAGGGCGAGCGGGAGTCCAACCGCGACTAGGCGGTGGCGGGCAGCAGATCGGTGAAGACGAAGCCGTCCCGCTCCACCGTCTCCCCCACCCGGATGGCCAGCGGCCGCTGGAACATGGGGCCGTCCCAGGCCAGGGTATGAAACTCGCCGTTCTCGCCGCAGGGATCCACCCCGGCGGGCAGGGCCGCCAGCAAGGACGCGTCAAACTCATGTCCGCCGAGGGTGGCAGGCAGCTTGCGCGGATCCAGGGTGCTGATCCTGGCCCTGAGCCCTGCCGCCATCATCTCGCCTGCCAGCTCGGCGGTCTTGCTGCCCCACAGCGGAAACAGCGGCGTGATCCCGGTCCCCGCCAGTTGCCGCTCCCGATAGGCACGCACATCCTCGAGGAAGAGATCGCCAAACGCCATGTGGCGGATCCCCTGCGCCATCACGTCCGCGATGAAGTCGGTCATGATGCGGGCGTAATCTTCATTGCTGCAGGGCCAGGGCAGGTCGATGGTGGTCAGCGGCAAGCCCACGCACTCGGCCTGTGCCAGCAGCAACTGCTTGCGTACTCCGTGCATGGCCACCCGTTCGAACGCCTGGTTGAGGGTGGTGAACAGTCCCACCACCTCGATGGCCGGATCCTGCCGCAGTGCGTGCAGCGCCCAGGCGCTGTCCTTGCCGCTGCTCCAGGAGAGCAGCACCTTGGTCTTCATATGATTTCTCCAGCTATCTTGAGGTCGGAGCCGGCAAGGCGCCGGCCATCGTCCTGATTATTCGTCCGGGCGAGGAGCCCGGCGCTTGATCGTGTCGCTCCGTCTCGTTGCACCAAAAAGCTGCAAGACAGTGTTGCGAATTGTGCGATTTACATCACGGGATGCAAAAGCATACCCTCGGTAATGAGCGTGTCCCCTGCAAGGATGGGGGAACAATAACTAAAAAAACGATGGGAAACATAAGGATATGACGACAGTCACACCAGCTTACGACCACAGCCGTCCCCTCAACCGGCAGGATTACAAGACCCTGAGCCTGGCCGCCCTCGGCGGCGCCCTCGAGTTTTACGACTTTATCATCTTCGTCTTCTTCGCCGTGGTGATCGGCGAGCTGTTCTTCCCGGCCGACATTCCCGAGTGGCTGCGCCAGTTCCAGACCTTCGGCATCTTCGCCGCCGGCTATCTGGCCCGCCCGCTGGGCGGCATCATCATGGCCCACTTCGGCGATCTCATCGGCCGCAAGCGGATGTTCACCCTCAGCATATTGTTGATGGCGCTGCCGACCCTGCTGATCGGCCTGCTGCCCACCTACGCCACCCTCGGCATCGCCGCGCCCCTGCTGTTGCTGCTGTTGCGGATCCTGCAGGGAGCCGCCATCGGCGGTGAAGTGCCCGGTGCCTGGGTGTTCGTGGCAGAGCACGTGCCCGCCCGTCGGGTCGGTGTCGCCTGTGGCACCCTCACCGCCGGGTTGACGGCCGGCATCCTGCTCGGCTCCCTGGTGGCCACTGCCATCAACCGCGGCATGAGCCCGGGCGAGGTGAGCGACTGGGGCTGGCGGCTGGCCTTCGTGCTCGGCGGGGCATTCGGCATCGTCGCCATGTACCTGCGCCGCTGGCTGCACGAAACCCCGGTCTTTGCCGAGATGCAGGCCAACAAGGCACTGGCGGAAGAGCTGCCGCTCAAGACGGTGCTGCGCAGCCACAAGGGCAGCGTCGTGGTCTCCATGCTGCTCACCTGGCTGCTCTCAGCCGGCATAGTGGTGGTGATCCTGATGACCCCCACCTACCTGCAGAAGGTGCACGGCATCAGCCCGGCCGATGCGCTGACCGCCAACTCGCTGGCCATTCTGGCGCTCACCTTCGGCTGCATCGTCTATGGCCGGCTGATCGACGCCCTCGGCAGCGGCCCCACCTTCATGCTGGGCTCCTTGCTGCTGGCCGGCGCCAGCTACGCCTTCTATCACGGGCTGGCGACCGACACCAGCCAGCTGGTGCCGCTCTATGCGCTGGCCGGTTTCTCGGTGGGGATCGTCGGTGCCGTGCCCTACGTCATGGTCAACGCCTTCCCGGCGGTGGTGCGCTTCTCCGGGCTGTCGTTCTCCTACAACGTGGCCTACGCCATCTTCGGCGGCCTGACGCCCATGCTGGTCACGCTCTGGATGAAGGAGGACGTGCTGGCCCCCTCCCACTACGTGGTCAGCCTGGCTGCGCTCGGCTTTGTGCTCGGCCTGCTGCTCTGGCTGCAGCAGCGCAGCCAGCGCCAGAGCGCGCCGCAGGCCGCCTGAACCATCCCGAGCCCCGCCCAGTGCGGGGCTTTTTTCATATGGCTGGTGTTCAGCCAGGCCGACATAAGATAGCCTCCCTCTCGGGCCCCTCGACGGCCCGGGACACTCCTCCACCCTAGTCATCCGAGGTTCATGATGTTCTTTCAGGTCGTATTTCTCGCCTTGCTGGCGCTGCTGCCCATGGTCAACCCGCCCACCACGGCCACCCTGTTGCTGGGGCTGAGCAAGGGCATGTCGCGCGAACACGTGCGCCGCCAGATCAACCTGGCCGCCATCTATCTGTTCTGCACCCTCTGCGTCAGCTTCTTCATCGGCTCCTCCATCCTGGATCTGTTCGGGATCTCCATTCCCGGCCTGCGCCTGGCCGGCGGCCTCATCATCGCCTTCATCGGCTTTCGCATGCTGTTCCCGGCACCGAGCCAGGCGGCCGGGGTCGACATCAACCAGAGCATCGCCTTCGTGCCGCTCACCATGCCCAGCATGTGCGGGCCGGGCACCATGGCGCTGGTGATCAGCGGCGCCGCCCAGATCGCCGAGCTGCCGGACGAATACAGCCGCTTCACCATCTATGCCGCCATGGTCACCGCCTTCGCCCTGATGAGCCTGCTCAGCTGGGGGGTGCTCAAGCTGGCGGATCCGGTCTGCAAGATCCTCGGCGCCACCGGCATCGACGCCATGACCCGGATCATGGGCTTCTTGCTGGTTTGCATGGGTATGCAGTTCTGCATCAACGGCATCAAGGAAGTGGCGCAGGATCCTGTGTTCCACGGTGCGCCGGCGGCACAAACGGCACCCGCGTTGCCACACGTGTCCGGCGCCCTTGATCAATTGCCGGACCCGCGCCAGCCCTGACTGAAAACGGTGTCATAAAAGCGCAGGAATCGTCGCTGATCTTGCGCCTGATCATGTTGTTGACACATAAATGAGTTAGTGTGTTTTTCATACAGATTCGATTCAGAGAGTGCTTGGTAGGTTTATGGATGGACACCCACTCACTTCAGGAGATGTGCAAATGGAAAAGATGCTGACCGAGATTGGAAGCTACAGCCTGTTTCATGAATATCTGAACGTGGTCGGTGCCGCCAGCCCCGCTCTGACCCGGATCAAGAGCCGGTGGGAGTACAAGCAGAGCGATCGTCTGGTTGCCCAGATCAGGGTCGATCAACAAGGCAACGCGCGCTTCTTCATCGACGCCCGCGCCATTTCGGTCAACTGACCGAGCCCCGTATCTGCAGCCCCGGCCCTTGCCGGGGCTTTTTATTGGCTGACGCTCACACCTCCTCCCCCCTCGGCACAATCAGCACCACCCAGCTCCCCCCATGGATGTCACAGTGTAGGAATTTTCATAACTTAAAAACAAAAATAAATGGAATAATTAATTATGCGACATTGATCTCATCATAGAAATCAAAAATCGATAATCATGCCAGTCATCAAGAGGGATGTTTTACGCCGGGAGTGGCGATGACCTTAAGCAGAGGAAACGATGACCATTGACCTATCAAGCATGATTACCGAGACCCGCAACCCGGCCAGCGTCGAGATCGACCAGTTGCCGACCCTGGAGATGCTGCGCGTCATCAATCAGGAGGATCAGCAGGTCGCACTGGCGGTCAGCCAGTTGCTACCCGAGATCACCCGGGCGGTCGATGCCATCGCGGCAGCGTTCGGCAAGGGAGGCCGGCTGGTCTACATCGGCGCAGGCACCTCGGGCCGGCTCGGCATCCTGGATGCCAGCGAGTGCCCGCCGACCTACGGCGTCTCTGCCGAGCAGGTGGTCGGCCTGATTGCCGGCGGCCACAAGGCCATCTTGCAGGCGGTCGAGAACGCCGAAGATGACGCCGAACTCGGTGCCCAGGATCTGAAAAACATCCAGTTCTGTGCCAACGACGTGCTGGTGGGCATCGCCGCCAGCGGCAGAACCCCCTATGTGCTGGGTGCCATGGCCCACGCCAGAGCGGTGGGCGCCACTGTCTGCAGCATCAGCTGCAACCCCGGCAGCCCGCTGGCCCAGGCGGCCGACATCAGCATGGTGGCGGTGGTCGGCCCCGAGATCGTCACCGGCTCCTCCCGCATGAAGGCGGGTACCGCGCAGAAACTGATCCTCAACATGCTCTCCACCGGCGCCATGATCCGCACCGGCAAGGTCTACGGCAACCTGATGGTGGACGTGGAAGCCACCAACGCCAAGCTGGTGGAGCGGCAAAAACGCATCGTGATGGAGGCCACCGACTGCGAGCGCGCCGTGGCGGAGCGGGCGCTGGCGCAGGCGGACAACCACTGCAAGACCGCCATCGTGATGATCCTGGCCGGACTCACGGCCGACGAAGCCCGCACCCGCCTGCAAAGCAGCAACGGCTTCATCAGCCAGTGCACCCACTGATCGGCCAACCGCACATTGGCCGGGCCAGGGACGGCAATACCACAACAAGAACGGGGTGCCCAGGCACCCTCATGACACAACAGACTGACTGGGTTCTTTATGGCAAAAATAACTGACACCATGGTTGGCCAGCTCATCCAGGCCATCGGTGGCCGCGACAACATCACCCACTGCGGCCACTGCATGACCCGGCTGCGGCTAAGCCTAGCCGACAGCCTGCATGCCGACCGGGATACCATCAAGCGCATCGCCGGGGTGATGGGGGTCATCGAAAGCGACGACCAGTTCCAGATCGTGCTGGGGCCGGGCAAGGCCCAGACCGCCTGCGAGTTGATGAACGGCATGCTGAGCGCGGGGCTCGGCGCACTGGAGGCGCCTGCCGCCCAATCCGCCGATCTGGGCGAGATCGCCGCCGCCAAGAAACAGGCGCTGAAGCAGAAACAGACCAGTGCGGCCCACCGCTTCCTGGCCAAGTTTGCCACCATCTTCACTCCGCTGATCCCCGGCTTCATCGCCGCCGGCCTGCTGCTCGGCTTCGCCACCCTGATCGAGCAGACCTTGCTGCTGGAAGGCCAGCAGGCGGGCGGCATGCTGGCCGAATTCGTCGGCTACATGAAGCTGTTCAGCAAGGGCTTGTTCAGCTTCCTCAGCATCCTCATCGGCTACAACGCCCAGAAGGCGTTCGGCGGCTCCGGGGTCAATGGTGCCATCCTCGCCTCGCTGTTCGTGATGGGCTATGACCCGCAGGCCACCAGCGGCATCTATGCCGGGGTCAGCGACTTCTTCGGCCACCAGATAGATCCGCGCGGCAACATCATCGGGGTGCTGATCGCCTGCATCATAGGCGCCTCGGTGGAGCGTCAGGTACGCCGCTTCATACCCGACAGCCTCGACATGATCCTCACCTCCGGCATCACCTTGCTGATCATGGGGGCCGTCACCTTCGTCCTGATCATGCCCCTCGGCGTGCAGCTCTACAACGGCATGTCCTGGCTCTTCATCCACCTCAACGGCAATCCGTTCGGCACCGCCATCCTGGCCGGCCTGTTCCTCATCTCGGTGATGTTCGGCATCCACCAGGGGTTCGTGCCCGTCTACTTCGCGCTGATGGATGCCCAGGGCTTCAACTCCCTGTTCCCCATCCTGGCGCTGGCAGGGGCCGGTCAGGTCGGCGCCGCCCTGGCGCTCTACAGCCGCGCCGGCAAGGACTCCCTGCTGCGCACCCAGGTCAAGGGCACCATCATTCCCGGCATCCTGGGGGTGGGCGAGCCGCTCATCTACGGCGTCACCCTGCCGCGGGTCAAACCCTTCATCACCGCCTGCTGCGGCGGCGCCCTCGGCGGCTTCCTGGTCGGCCTCATCTCCTGGCTGGGCCTGCCGGTCGGTCTCAATACCGTGTTCGGCCCCTCCGGCATCGTCGCGCTGCCGCTGATGACCTCGGCCCAGGGGATCTTCCCCGGCATGCTGGTCTACGCCGCCGGCCTCGCCGTCGCCTACCTCGGCGGCTACCTCATCACCCTGATGTTCGGCTGCAAGAACGTCGATCTGAGTTAATCCCCCCTCCGGATTTATCGCCAAGGTCTGGCCCCGAGCAATCGGGGTCACGGCCAAACTCACCCCGGCTCTGGCACAGAGCCCACACAGGAAAGACAACAATGAAACAGTCCATGCTTGCCCTGGCCATTCCTGCCCTGCTTGCCGTCGGTACGGCGCAGGCCGCCGTCATCTATCAGGCCGATGACGGCTCCAACGTCGATCTCTACGGTCGCCTCGGCTTCAACATCTCGGACAAGAAGAGCGGCAACGATCAGGGCGACTTCGACGGCCGCATCGGCTTCACCGCCCGCCAGACCGTCAATGAGCAGGTGGCCGTGATCGGCATGGCCCAGTACCAGGTCAATGCCGCCGAATACGCCAACAACGTGCAGAAGAACAGCAGCGATCTCACCGCCCGTTACGTCTGGGCCGGGCTCGATGGCGGCCAGTGGGGCAAGCTGACCGGTGGCCGGGTCTCCTCCGGGCTCATCATGTTCACCGACATCGGCGACGTGTTTGCCGCCTCCGATGTCTCCATGGCGCGCCAGGCCAGCAAGGTGGACTCCACCGCGGTACAGGTGTTCCGTCAGGACGGCACCCTGCAATACCAGAACACCCTCGGCAATCTGGACTTGTCGCTGGCCTACATCCTCGGCAACGGCACCTCGGATCTCGACTACGGCTACAACGGCGCCCTGCGCTACACCTTCGATCTCGGGGCGGCGGGCAAGCTGGCGCCGGTCATCGCCTACCAGCAGAGCAAGGCGGCCCAGACCGGGGCCAGCAAGGTCGACCCCAATGCCGACGAGTACCGCTTCAGCGGCATCGGCACCCGCTACACCCTGGGCCCGCTGATGCTGGGGGCCCTCTATGCCAAGGATCAGGTGAGCTATCGCAACGGCCAGGCGGACAGCGAAGACAAGGTGTGGGAGCTGACCGCCGTCTACGACATCAACCAGAAGTGGGCCGCCCGCGCCGGCTACCGCCACCTCGACAACGACGGGGGAGACGGCATGAGCCTGCGCGACACCACCCTGGAGCTGCAGTACAAGCTCACTCCGCGCTCCTCCCTCTACAGCGCCTACGTGTTCCGAGGCGGTGAAGACGGGCTGGCCGGCAGCACGGTCACCAGTTTTGGCGGCAGCAGCAACAGCGAGGATTTCTACCACCTCGGCCTGCGCTACGAGTTCTGATCCCCTGCCGGCCAGTCGGCCGGCTTTTTGCTTTCTGCTGGAGCACCCCATGATCCGCCTCCCACTGCTCACCACCCTGCTGCTGTTGCTGGCCTTGCCGACCCAGGCCGCCCGGCTGGAGCTGGCAGACAACCTTACCCTGCTGGCCTCATCCCGGGGCAAGGCCTCCCCCTTCGAGCGAGCCCTCACGCTACCCGCCGGTGAGACCCGGCTGCTGGTGCGCTTCGACAGCCCACTCGATCCCGGCTCCACCAACGAGAGCCAGGGTCGCGTCCGCTCCGCCCCGCTGCTGCTGACCCTGACCCTGCCGGCCAGCGGCACCCTGCGGCTGGTCACCCCGCCACTGCCCACGCCGCAGGCCATTCGCCGCTTTGCGGCCAGCCCGGCACTGCAGCTGGCGACCGCTGACGGTACCCGCCCCTTGCTGGCCACCGCCCTGCCGCGCAGCCAGGACAGCCTGCTGACCGACTATCAGGCGCTGCTGGCCCGTTACGACGGGTCGGCCAGCGCAGCCACCGCCCTGCCAGCCGTCACGCCCATGCTGCCCGCAGCCACCTCGGGCGCCGTGCCCGTCGACCCTGAACTGCAACGGCGCTACCTCACCGCCGACGAGGCCCAGCGCAAGGCTTTCCTGCGCTGGGCCCTCGCCCTCTGAGCCGGCACTGGCCCATAAAAAAACCACCCGCAGGCGGGTGGTTTTTTCTCTCGGCAGGTCTCGGCGTCCGTTGCAGCCGGGCCCGCGTCACTCCTTGTTGAGCCGGTCGATGGCACCGCGAGTGCCGTCGATCAGCGCCCAGGCCTCGTCACGGCGCTGCACCAGGCCGAGGAACAGGATGTCGGTGATGGTGTTCTGGGCGGTACGCGACGAGATGGAGGAAATACGCAGCTCGTTCTCGTCGGCCACCGTGTCCAGCACCATGTCGGCCATCTGCCGCAGAGGGGTGTTGCGAAACGAGGTGACCGCGATCAGGGTGGCGCCGTTGCGCTTGGCCAGCTCGGCCGCCGCCAGCACGTCCCGGCTGGCACCGGAATAGGAAACCACCAGCTGGACATCCCCCGGTCCCAAAGTCTGGGCGATGGAGATCTGCACGTGGCTGTCCTGGGCGAACAGGGTGGTGACCCCGATCTTGAGCAGCTTGTACCAGAGATCCTTGGCGGTCAGCGCCGAGCCGCCGATCCCCACCAGCTGGACCCGGCCAGCCTGGTTGATGACGTCCAGCACCCGCGCCAAAGTGGTGTTGTCGAGCGCCTGGGTGGTCTCCACGATGGAGTTGATCTTCTCCTGGGCCAGCTTCTTGGCCATGGTCTCCAGATCGTCGTCGCGGCCGATGCCGTTGTAGAGATCCCCTACGTTGTCGGTCTTGATGGCGTGCTTGCGCCCCAGATCCTCGCTGACTGCCAGCTTGAAGGCGGTGAAGCCCTTGAACCCGATCTTCTGGGTGAACTTCACTATGCTCGACTGGCTGACGTCAGCCTGCTGGGCCAGCTCCTGGGAGGAGAAGTGGGTCACCTGCTCCGGGCACGCCAGGATGTAATCGGCGATCTTGAGCTCGCTGGGGGAGAGCTGACTGCGGATATTGGAAATTTTCGACAGGGTAAGCATGGGTTCTCTCTGCTGCTTGTTCTGCGGCGCCCTTACTGGGTGCCGCCCACGGTGAGCTGATCCAGCTTGAGGGTGGGCTGGCCGACACCGACCGGCACGCTCTGCCCCTCCTTGCCACAGACCCCGACCCCGCGATCCAGCGCGAGATCCTTGCCCACCATGGAAACCTGGCTCATCGCCTCGGGGCCGTTGCCGATCAGGGTCGCCCCCTTGATGGGCGCGGTGATCTTGCCATCCTCGATGAGGTAGGCCTCGGAGGCGGAGAAGACGAACTTGCCGGAGGTGATGTCCACCTGACCGCCGCCGAAGTTGGGGGCGTAGATCCCCTTCTTCACCGAGGCGATGATCTCGGCCGGATCATACTGACCCGCCAGCATGTAGGTGTTGGTCATGCGCGGCATCGGCAGGGCGGCGTAGGATTCGCGGCGGCCGTTGCCGGTGAGCGGCACGCCCATCAGACGGGCATTCTGCTTGTCCTGCAGATAGCCCTTGAGGATGCCGTTCTCGATCAGCACGTTGTAGCCGCCCGGCGTCCCCTCGTCGTCGATGGAGACGGAGCCGCGCCGACCCGGCAGGGTGCCGTCATCGACGATGGTGCAGTGCCTGGAAGCCACCTGTTCGCCGATGCGGCCAGCAAACGCGGAAGAGCCCTTGCGGTTGAAGTCCCCCTCCAGACCGTGACCCACCGCCTCGTGCAGCAGTACGCCGGGCCAGCCGGCACCGAGCACCACCGGCATGGTGCCGGCCGGTGCATCGATGGCGTCGAGGTTGACCAGCGCCTGGCGCACCGCTTCGCGCACATAGCCAAACGCCCGGCTCTCCAGCCCGTCCAGCTCGAGGAAATAGTCGTAGCCGAAGCGGCCACCGCCACCGGCGCTGCCGCGCTCGCGACGCTCGCCCTTCTCGGCGATGACGGTCACCGAGAGACGCACCAGCGGACGCACGTCGGCGGCCAGGGTGCCGTCGGTCGCGGCCACCAGCACCTCTTCATAGACGCCGCTGATGGAGGCCATCACCTGATTGATAGCGGGATCCAGACTTCTGGCGAACTTGTCCATCTGCTCCAGCAAGGCGATCTTCTGCTGCTTGTCGAGGGTCTGCAGCGGATCCAGCGCCGGGTAGAGCAGGTTTGCTTCGGTGCGAGCCCACGCCTTGACCTTGCCCTGCGCACCGGCGGCCGCGATACCGCGGGCGGCGGTCACCGACTGTTGCAGTGCCAGCAGGCTCAGTTCGTCCGAGTAGGCGAAGCCGGTCTTCTCGCCGCTGACGGCGCGCACCCCGACCCCCTGATCGATGTTGTAGCTGCCATCCTTGACGATGCCGTCCTCCAGCATCCAGGACTCGTGCCAGCTGCGCTGGAAATAGAGGTCGCCGAACTCCACCTGATGGCTCATCAGGCTACCGAGCAGCTGCTGCAGCCGCCCTTCGTCGAGGTCGTGGGGGGCCAACAGGGAGGCACTAACCTGGCTCAATAGACTCAATCTTTCTCTCCACTCTCGATGCGAGATGTCGTAACGGTTAAATCCCAGACCGTGGGTTCGCTTGGCGAAACGTCAGTGGACGTCCAACCCACCATCGGGTTTGCAAGCGTCCGACTCCCCCGCCACAGGGCGAATCGAACCTGCACATGTTCATAGCAGACGGGCATGGCCCAGCACCGGCATGGTGCGTTGCAGTTCGTCGACAAGACCGGGGTCCAGCGGCGCCAGTACGGTGCCGCGCCCGCTGTCCAGGCTGGCCAGCACTCGACCCCAGGGGTCGATCACCATGCTGTGGCCCCAGGTCTGGCGTCCCGTCTCGTGGGTGCCGCCCTGGTTGGCGGCCACCAGGTAACACTGGTTCTCGATGGCGCGGGCCCGCAGCAGCGGCTCCCAGTGCGCCTCGCCGGTCACGGCGGTGAAGGCGGCAGGCACCAGCAGCACGCGGGCGCCGGCGCGGGCCAGCCGGCGGTACAGCTCGGGAAAGCGCAGATCATAACAGATCGAGAGGCCGAGGGGACCAAACGGGGAGTCCACCAGCACAGGCTCCTCGCCGGGGCTGAAGGTTTCCGACTCCCGGTAGCGGCCATGATTGTCCGCCACGTCCACATCGAACAGGTGGATCTTGTGGTAGTGGCCCTTGCGCTCGCCGCTGGGGTCGAACACCAGGGTACTGGTGTGGATATGGTCGGAACCGGCGATGGTGGTCGGCATGGCCCCCGCCACCAGCCAGATGCCGTAATCACGAGCCCATTCGGCCAGTTGCTGCTGGATCGGGCCCTCACCTATGGTCTCGGCCCCGTCCAGATAACCCTGCCGCTCGCCAAACAGGGCGAAATTCTCCGGCAGCAGCACCAGCAGTGGCCGCTCACTCGGCAACAGGGCCAGCTCGGCGGCGATCTGCTCCCGGTTATCCTGCCAGTTGCGGCCCGATACCAGCTGTATTGCGGCTAACCACATGAGGCGCTCCTTGTCGTTGTTGCCACCGTCAGATGCTGACCGCATCGCCGGCCTGCAGGGTGTAATCCAGCACTATGATACGTTCCAGCACCGGGCGGAAGATGGCCTTGAGGGCATCGTGATCCGGGTGGGGCAGATAGCGCTGGCGGGCCGCTTCGTCGGCAAAGGTCATCAGCACGCTGTGGGTGAAGCCCTCGGCCCGTCCCTCCGGGCTGTCATCCCGCCCCCACTCCACCGCCAGCACGCCGCTGACCTGATGGGGGATGGCGAGAAAGGCCGCGCGCACCGCGTCTATCTGTGCGGGCTGGGTGCCCGGCTTGAAGGCGATCAGCAGGATATGTCGGATCATGGCTCACTCCTTGTGATGGTGCCGGGCCGCTCGTTCAGCGCTGGGCGGGCCCCGCGTGTTTGGGGGTCAGCAGGAAGGGGGTCACCTCCTGCGTCGGCAGGTTGGGGGCCACCGCGTCGACCGCCTCCTTCTGCTGCTGGTTGAGCTTGATGCGGGCCCGATCCCGCCCCGCCTCGATCAGCTTGGGATCGTCGAGCGGGCCGGAGACCCGGAAATCGATGCGGGTGACCACGTCCACCACCGGCTCCAGCAGTTTGGAGAGCGCCAGCACGTAGAGCCCGGTGATCGGGGTCAGCGAGAAGGCCGCCACCACCGGCAGGGTGCCGCCCAGGTTGGGGGAGAAGCTCAGCTCGTAGTCGAGCCGCCAGCGCACCAGATCGGCGATGCCCTCGCCGCGCAGGTTGCCGGCCGCCCCCTTCATGTAGAAGTCGCGGTTGTCCACCACCCCCTGCTTGATCTTGGCGGAGGCTGACATGGACTCGAAATAGAAACCCTTGTCGAACACGTCACGAAAATCGAGCCGCAGCTTGCGCAGCAATGAATCCAGGCTGAGCAGGGAGAGCAGTCGCGCCCCCTTGTCGTTGACCTCGCGCAGGGTGCCGCCTTCCAGCTGGTAGTCGGCGTTGCCGCTCAGGGTCGGCACGTTCGGCCGGTAGGGCACGTCGCGCCAGCTCAGATCCAGCGCCATCTTGCCGGGCGCATCACCGATGGGCGAGGTATAGCCGAGCCGCTTGAGCAGCAGCTCGCTGTTGTTGCTGCTGATGTGGGCGCGGGCGCGGGTCTGCATGCCGTCCGCTCCGGCCAGCCACTCGGCGCTGCCATTCAGCTGGCTACCCGCCAGCCGCATCTCCAGCCCCTTGAGGCTCAGCTTGTCGGCCCCCGGGATCAGTTCCCCCTTCACCTCGCCCAGCGGCAACTCGCCGAAGCGGCAGTCCACGCAGCTGAAAGTGAGCCAGGGGATGGCATCCATGATGGCTCTGTCCTGTCTGGCATCGGGGTCCGGGCTCAGATCCGAACTCTTGCCGGACCAGTGGATGCGGGCAAATTTGGCGTCGATGGGCTGACGCTCGGACACCGGCAGGCGCACCACCCCCATCACGTCCGGGCTGTCGATCATCACCTCGGTGGCCTGATTGACCGGCCCCACGGTGAAGTGCACCGCCTTGAGGTTGGCGCTGCCGATGTCGGCGCGGGCCAGGCGGCCGTCCACCCACCACTCCTGCGGCAAGAAGGAGGGGCCCACCACCGCATTGCCGCTCGGTGCCGTGCTGGCCGGCAGCCACTGCTTGAGACGGGCCAGCCAGCCAGCCACGTCGGCCTGCTGCTGGTTGATGGCGAGCAGCATGGGCCGGTCGCGCAGCACCCGGGCGCCGGGCTGCCCCACGTCCACCCGCACCCGGCTGAGGTAGGGCACGCCGTCGCCGTACACCAGCCGGCTCTGCATATCCACGTCGGCCCCCAGCACGGCGCGGATGTCGGCACTCCCGTCGCGGCCACGGGCGGTCACCTTGAGCGGCAGCCGGCTGCCGGCCGCCTTGGCGAGCGGGGCGGGCAGATCCAGCCCCATGCCCTGCAGGTTGGAGTCGAGCGCTAGCTGGAAGCTGAACGGCTGATCGCTTGGCAGGGTCAGCCCCAGGCTGCCGGCCCAGTTGCCGCGCCCCTTGAGGATGTCCAGTGCCGGGATGTCCTGACGCTGGCGGCGGCTGTCCCACTGCCCCTTGAACTTGAGATCGACCTGATAGCGATTGGGCTGCTGACGGCCCTGATAGTCGAGGGTGAGCGGCTGGTTCCACAGGCTCGCCTTGAGGTTGCTGAAGCGGGTCTGCTCGTTGTCATACTCGAGCCGCCCCTGCACCTGCTCCAGCGGCAGATCCAGGCTGGTGACCCGCACCTTGTTGTTGCTGAACAGGGCGTCGCCGCTGGCCTTGACCTCGCTCTCGCCATCCAGCGGAATATCCAGCTTCACCGAGCCCTTCATGGGGCCGCGGATCTCCACCTCCCGCAGCGCCTGACCGACCGAGCCGCCAAGCGGCGAGTCCTGCAGGTAGTCGCTGATGGCCTTGCCCTCGCCCTCAACCTTGGCGTCCACGTAGAGGTGGGCCCCCGGATAGAGGTCCGGGATCCAGGCGTGCACCGAGTCGGAGCTGGCCTTGCCGAGCTGGGTGGCGCGGCTGTTCATGTCGAGGCTGGCGTTCTGGAACAACAGATCGATCTGCAGGTCGGTAAGCGGTTGCCAACCGGGGAAGAATTCGTAGGAGGCCTGCTGCAGCGGCACCGCCACCTGGAAGATGCCCTCGCCCTTGCGGTAGGGGAAGTCGCGGAATTCGCCGTACCAGAGCAGGTCAGCCCCCTTGGCCTTGCCCCCCTTGATGGCCCCGCTCAGGTAATCCACCAGGCTCTTGTCCATCACCTGCAGCGGATAGTAACGATCGGCGTTGGCCGCATTCTTGACGTCGATGCGACCGGTCAGGGCGAGGAAGGGGTGCTCGAACAGATCGAGCCGAAAGCGGCTGGCGAGGCTCAAGTCCGGGTTGTCCAGCACCAAATCCTGGCCATAGAGCACCCAGCCCTGCGCCACCTGCCACCAGTCGAGCCGCGCCGAGAAGCTGTCGATGGGGATCGGCTCCTTGAAGTGGCGGGCCGGATCTATGGCATCGTTTGCCAGTTGCAGCCGGGCGCTACCACCGGTCGGGGTGAGCCAGAACTCGCCGTTGAGGTCGCGCACGCCGGGCACGTCGTGCCAGGCGTTGACCCGGATGTGGGACAGCTGGCCGCTGACGGAGAGCCCCTGCCAGCCGGCATCCGCCTGCAGGATCAGATCCTGGATCTTGCCGGTCGGGCGGGTGCGTTTGAGGGTCTCGGTCAGCTCGGGATAGATCCCCGACACCAGCTGGCTCAGGTTGGCGATCTGGTCCAGATCGATGGCCGGCACATAACCCTGAATGCGATCACCGACCCGCTCGAGCTGCAACCGGCTGTGCAGCCAGGGCTTGCCGTCGAGCTTGAAGGTGACGTCGTGGCTGGCAAACTGCCACTCCTTGCCGTCCCGGCGCAGCTGGATCTTGCCCCCCTGCAGCCCGAGCCGGTGCAGGTCACCCTGTTTTTCATCCTGCCAGATCAGATAGTTGTCGCCAAACGCCAGCAACGAATCCCCCAACTGACCGGCCTTGAACTCGCTCCAGAGCTGGAAGTCGAGCTGGCCGCTCACCTTGGGCTCCCCTGAGTGGGTGCGGGCCAGCATGGGGCTGATGTCGAGCTGGCGGGCCCCCAGATAGAGCTGGCCTTTGAGCCGATCGAGCCGCACTTGGGGGGCATCCACGTCGACGATGAGATCGAGGGTACTCTCGCCCACCCCATTGATTAGATAGGCCTTGCCGACCCCCTGATGGCGTTTGCCGCGGTTCTGCCAGCGCAGCTGGGCAATGTCGAGGGCGCGCACCTCCCCCAGCGCCGTGGTGAGGCTGAGGCGGGTATCGTGAATGTCGAAGGTGGATAGCTGGGTCAGCAGAAAGCGCAGCAGGGCCTGCTGCTGGTCGCTGCCGTTGCCGCTTTCCGGCTCCGCAGGCTGGCCCAGATCCAGCGCGATGTCGCCATCGCTCAGGATCAGCTGGCCAAACACCGGCTTGAGTTCGTTGAGGGAGCGCCAGAAGTCGAGGTGGGCCCACACCTTGCCAAGCCGCAGGGCGAAGCGACCCGAATTCGGCGCGATCACCAGTTGTTGCAGCTCGAGGGCCGGGCCACGCTGAGTCCAGTCCAGCCCGATGCGATCGACGCTGGCCTCCAGCTTGCTGTCGGCCAGCAGGGTATTGAGCAGCGCCTGTCGGTGCTGATTGAGCAAGGGGCCGCCAAAGCGCACCAGACTGACCAGGATGGCCAGCAGCACGAAGAAGACCCCGAGGGCCAACCAGCCCCGACTCAGCCAGCGATAGACCAATTACATCATCACCACGTCGAACTGCTCCTGCCCGCAGAGCGGCTCGCTCACCACCCTGACCTGCTTGCCGATGAACACTTCCAGTTCGGCCAGACTGTGAGACTCCTCGCCCCGCAGGTAGTCGGCCACCGCCGGGGCGGCGTAGACGGTGAACTGATCCGCGTCGTAGGCCCGGTTGACCCGGATGATCTCCCGCAGGATCTCGAAGCAGACCGACTCCACCGTCTTGACCCGACCGCGCCCCTTGCACTCGGGGCACTCGGAGCAGAGCACGTGCTCCAGGCTCTCGCGGGTACGCTTGCGAGTCATCTCCACCAGACCGAGCTGGGAGAAGCCGTTGACGTTGGTCTTGGCGCGGTCCTTCGACAGTGCCTGCTCCAGGCTGTGCAGCACCCGCCGGCGGTGATCCTCCGACTGCATGTCGATGAAATCGATGATGATGATGCCGCCGAGGTTGCGCAGGCGCAGGTGACGGGCGATGGCCGCCGTCGCCTCCACGTTGGTGTTGAAGATGGTCTCTTCCAGGTTGCGATGGCCGACGAAGGCCCCGGTGTTGATGTCCACCGTAGTCATGGCTTCGGTCTGGTCGATGATGAGGTAGCCGCCGGATTTGAGCTCCACCTTGCGCTCCAGCGCGCGCTGGATCTCGTTCTCCACGTCGTAGAGATCGAAGATCGGCGACTCGCCGGAGTAGTACTCCAGCTTGTTGGCAAGCTCAGGCACGTACTCCTCGGTGAAGCGCTTGAGCTGATCGAAGCTCTGGCGCGAGTCGACCCGGATCTTGTCGAGCTCGGCCCCGACGAAGTCGCGCACCACCCGAAAGGCCAGGCTGGGATCCTCGTAGAGGATCTTGCAGGGGGGGTACTTCTGCTTGCGCTCCAGGATCTTGCGCCACAGGCGCTTCAAGAAAGCGGCATCCTGCTCCAGCTCCTGCTCACCCACCCCTTCGGCGGCGGTGCGGATGATGTAGCCACCCAGCTCGTCCACATAGCCGGCCACGGTGCGCTTGAGGCGCTCGCGCTCCGCCTCGGACTCGATGCGCTGGGAGACGCCGACGTGGGCACTGCCCGGCATGAACACCAGATAGCGGGACGGCAGGGTGATGTCGGTGGTGAGGCGGGCGCCCTTGGTGCCCAGCGGATCTTTCACCACCTGCACCATGATGTCCTGCCCCTGGCGCACCAGCTCGGCGATGTTGCCGGCCTGAAACTGCTCTTTCTCTTTCACTGCCACACACTCGGTGTGCGGCACTATGTCGGAGGCGTGCAGGAAGGCCGCCTTGTCCATGCCGATATCGACGAAAGCCGCCTGCATGCCGGGCAGTACCCGGCTGATCTTGCCTTTGTAGATGTTGCCCACGATGCCGCGCTTGGCCTGACGCTCCACGTGCACTTCCTGCAGCAGACCGTTTTCGACCAGGGCAACCCGGGTTTCGGAGGGGGTGACGTTTACCAGCAGTTCTACCGACATAAGTTACCTTGCCTTTCTAGTTTTAAATTCTGGCAGCCAAACCGGCACGTGCCCGGTGAGTAACGCAGTAAGAAACAGCCGGTGCATGTCACCGACCTATGCCTTGCCTGTGATGGCTTCAAATTCTGATCGCCTTGCTGCGAGCGGTTCGTGGAACCGGCCCTGCGCAACAAGGCAGCGGTTGGATTACCGGGACTGTTCCAGATGATGCTTGATCAGCAGATCTGTTTCCAGCAGGGGCAGGCCGACCACGGCGCTGTAGCTCCCCTCGATGCGGCTGACAAACTTGCCGGCAATGCCTTGAATCGCATAGGCACCGGCCTTGTCACAGGGCTCACCCGTGCGCCAGTAAGCCTCGATCTCGGCCTCGTCCAGCTTGCGAAACGCCACATTGGTGGTGACCAGCCGCACGTCGCAACGCTCCGGGGTGGCCAGCGCCACCGCCGTCATCACCTGATGCACCTTGCCGGAGAGCGCCTCCAGCATGTCCTTGGCGTCGAGCAGATCGGACGGTTTCTCCAGCACCCGGTCACCCAGCACCACTATGGTGTCGGCGCCCAGCACCGGCAGCGCCGTGGGTGCGGCGGCCACGCCAGCCGTGGCCTTGTCGCGGGCCAGCCGGCAGACATAGTCCTGGGGCTTCTCGCCCTCTTCCCGCTGTTCCGGTACATCCAGCTTGAGTACCTCGAAGCGGTATCCCAGCTGGGTCAGCAGTTCATGACGGCGGGGCGAGCCCGAGGCGAGATAGAGTTGCAGTTCGTTGTGCTTGTTCATAATCACTTCGCGAGCCAGGGTACGGTTACAATGAGTTGTTTTTACTCATATTCACTTGATATTGAAGCGCCGGCGCACCTTGCGCAAGACCAGGAAAACCCAGGGCCATATTAGCATCGTGCTCAGGGTCGACCAAAAGTAGGCAAAATTGAGGCTGGCACGGCTGAACAGGTGCTCGGCCCAGAAGATGGTCACCTTGCCCACCAGCGAGAGGCAGCCGATGATCAGCGCCTGTTGCCAGAGGGAGAAGTTGCGGATCTTCTGGAACTGGAACGCCGCCAGATAGGTGGTGATGGCCATCGCCATGGCCCGCACGCCGAGGGTGCTGCCGAGCAGCACGTCCAGCAGCAGGCCCGCCACCCAGGCGGTGCCGACGTTGGTCCGGTGTGGCAGCGCCAGCGCCCAGTAGATGAGCACCATGGCGAGCCAGTCCGGCCGGAAGGGTTCGAGTTGGAAAGGAAGCGGCAAGATCGACAGGCTAAGGGCCAGCAGGATCGAGATCCAGATCCAGATCCTGCCGCTGGCGGGTTGCAACATCAGCGTGTCGCTCCCGCAGCCGAAGGCGCCGCAGCCGCGGCTGCCGCAGGGGTCGGCGCCTCTTCATCGTCATGCACTTCCGGTTTCTTGTCGGTCCACAGCAGCAGCAGATAGCGCAAGCGGTCCAGTGCCACCAGCGGCTTGGCCTCGACCTGGGCGAAGGGCTTGCCCTCCACGTAGTCGGAGCGGGTCACGGTCGCCACCGGATAACCTTCCGGGAAGCGGCCGCCAAGGCCCGAGGTGACCAGCAGATCGCCGACCTGGACGTCGGTGTTGCGCGGCAAGTTGCGCAGCTCCAGCTTGTCGAGCTCGCCGCTGCCGGAGGCAATGGCGCGCAAGTCGTTGCGCAGCACCCGCACCGGGATGCCGTGGCTGGAGTCGGTGATCAGCAGGACGCGGCTGGTGGTGGAACCCACGTGCAGCACCTGACCTATCACCCCCTGATCGTTGATCACCGGCTGGCCGTTGTAGACACCGTCCAGTGCCCCCTTGTTGATCAGCACCTGATGGCTGAAGGGGTCGGAATCCACCGACAGCAGCTCGGCCACCATCTTGCGGGACTCCTTGTGCACCGGCGAACCCAGCAGCTCGCGCAGGCGCTGGTTCTCGTGCTCCAGATGATCCATCTTGAGCAGGCGCGAGCGCAGGGTGAACAGCTGTTGTTCCTGCTGCTTGGTCTGCTCGATGAGGCCGGCCCGGGTCTGCACCTGGGTCGACATGGTATCTAGCATGATACCCGGCGCATTGGCCATGTATTGCAGCGGGCTGACGAGCGAACTGAGGTAGACGCGGACGTGGCTGAACACACCGAAGCGGGAGTCCGCTACGATGGCAGCAATGGAGATGATGACGGCGAGAAACAACCGTAACTGAAGCGAAGGGCCTCTACCAAAAATGGGTTTCATGGGTCGTCAAAAAAGAGCCGGCACGCTGGCCGGCTTTGGGTCTTATTCGTAGTGGAACAGATCGCCACCGTGCATATCGATCAGCTCCAGTGCCTTGCCGCCACCACGGGCCACGCAAGTCAGCGGATCTTCGGCAACCACCACCGGGATGCCGGTCTCTTCCATCAGCAGACGGTCGATATCTTTCAGCAGGGCACCACCACCGGTCAGCACCATGCCGCGCTCGGAGATGTCGGAGGCCAGCTCGGGCGGAGACTGCTCCAGTGCCACCATGACGGCGGAGACGATACCGGACAGCGGCTCTTGCAGCGCTTCCAGGATCTCGTTGGAGTTGAGGGTGAAGCTGCGCGGCACACCTTCAGCCAGGTTGCGACCACGCACTTCGATCTCGCGCACCTCTTCGCCCGGATAGGCGGAGCCGATCTCGTGCTTGATGCGCTCGGCGGTGGCTTCCCCGATCAGGCTGCCGTAGTTGCGGCGTACGTAGCTGATGATGGCTTCGTCGAACTTGTCGCCGCCGATACGGACGGACTGGGAGTAAACCACACCGTTCAGGGAGATGATGGCCACTTCGGTGGTACCACCACCGATGTCGACCACCATGGAACCGGTCGCTTCGGAGACCGGCAGGCCGGCACCGATGGCGGCAGCCATGGGTTCATCGATCAGGTAGACCTCGCGGGCACCGGCACCCAGAGCGGATTCCTTGATGGCGCGGCGTTCCACTTGGGTGGAACCGCACGGCACGCACACCAGCACGCGCGGGCTGGGGCGGAAATAGTTGTTGTCGTGAACCTGCTTGATGAAGTGCTGCAGCATCTTCTCGGTCACGTAGAAATCGGCGATCACGCCGTCTTTCATCGGGCGAATGGCGGAGATGTTACCAGGGGTACGACCCAGCATCTGCTTGGCGGCATGACCGACGGCAGCGACCGATTTGGCGTTCCCGCGCTCTTGGCGAATGGCGACAACTGAGGGTTCGTTAAGGACGATCCCTTGATCTTTTACATAGATCAGGGTGTTGGCAGTTCCCAAGTCGATCGACAGATCGTTGGAAAAGACGCCTCTGAGCTTTTTGAACATGGCTACGGGAAATCCTAAGAATTTGGAGGTGCAGAAAACCGGCTAACTTTACCAATGCCCACCCCAATCGGCAAGCGCTCAAACTGTCGCCAACCCATCAGGCGCGACAAAAATGCGAGTCATCACTCACCCGCACAAGCCGACAAACGCTAATAAACAAGGGGATAGGGGGGCGAAGTTGACAGATCCGCCCCAACTCCCCGCTCAGTGCATCACTTCGCGCCGATAAATAATTCTGTCATTACCCCGGCTGGAGCCGAAAATGGCCTCACCTTGCAGGGTAGCCGGATCAGACAGCCAGAGCGGTTGTGACGGCTGTTTGCTCAAATCGACCCGGTAGGGAATGCGCACCGAGATATCCGGATTGGCGAACTGGAACAGGATCTCGCCATCGGTTGCCTGTGCAGAAGCCCCGCCCGGTGCCGAACTCCCCAACCCCAGCTTGATCTTGCGGCCCGCCCCCAGACTCAGATAGCGAGTGGCTGCATCAAACGAGTGGCTCGGGTTAAGGAAGCGGATGCCGTCGGCGGCGAGAGAGAGCCGGGTACATTGATCTTCCTTGTTCGGCTGCCAGTTGCCCGCTTCGTAATATTGCATCTTCAGCGGAATAGCCAGCGGCGCCGAGGCAACCCCGGCTTCAGTCCCGGCCAAAAGGCGGCCATACAACAGTTTTTGAGTGCCCAGCCGCACCGCATCACAACTAGCCCCAGCGCAGGATCCTGCTACAGCCGCATTAATATTCGGATTCGCCAACAGCGTAGTACCGCCATCCTTATCATCGACTTTGATACCAAAGCTCAACGTGGCAAAAGGTGCTTCTGGACTAGTAGCACGATCAAAGCGGGTATTCAGCCCGAAAGGTGACTGCTGATTCACGCTCGCAATACCACTTGCCCAGCTGAGCGTCGGAGCTTGCGTGATACGTCCTGAACGATCCACCCCATCGAGGGCATTGGCAGCCACCATCTCAGCAACCCCTTTAGCGAACGCCCCCTGATAGTTCTGTGTCGTCCCTTTCTGCAGATTACGCGCAGTGAGGGCAAAGCCGCTGGCAAAGGGCTGACTCATATATGTAAAGGCATTGCAGGCAGGCGTGATAAAACCACCACTCAAACTGTAATCCCAAGGGACAAAACGACCGATTGGCTCACTCCATCGCAACACAGTCTCAAGTTGGAGTAATTCATCCTGATAAGCGGGATAAGGCACAAAATTGCTGACGCCTAACTGAATCACCCCTACCTCCGACCAATTCGCCACCACATTATTTGCCACTCCATTCGCCAACGAGATTGCAGTTGGCGAGAATGTTCCGGTGCCGCCAGCTGCCGGCGCTAACAGCGCCCAAGAGATCGCCTTATTACTGGTCGCAAAGCCAGGGGTTAGCTGATCCTGCTCATTGAGGGCACGCGCTTGCAGAGTAAAGGACTCGCCCGCTTTACGATAGACAGGGCATGCTGCATATGTGTTGTCGTTACTGCCCGAGCAGCTACTTTGTCCTTGTGCCTGGAGTGCGATCGCTTTAGGAATCACAGCAACCGTATCACTACCGGTCAGCTTAAGGGTGCCGGTGACATCATTCTTCTGGAAAGTAGCATCCAGTCGCAATACCCCCGCATCCGGATATTGCAACGTCAACTGACCAACCCCGTTGCCGTCAAACAGTACGTTAACGTTCCCACTTGGCGATATTGTGCTGCCATTGATCGTCGGCACTGCATTGCTGGCAGTATCAGACACGACCTTGGTAGAGCCGAATTGCAGAGTCTGATTTCCTGTCAATAATGGAACGCATACCTTGGTTGCTCCAACATCGCTGGATTTAATGGCTCGAATCGTCGAGTTTGTTGAACTACCGGCATAAAAGGTGGAGAAATCAAACTGCAGAGCTGCATCGGAAAAATTCATAGAACAACTGCTATCAAGTACACCATCGCGATAACAACGTAATAACGCCGAGGGATTTGCGCTTGATAACCCAATGACAACATTCTTGGCAGCCAGAGAAGATAATGTGACATCAGCCGTCCCTGCACTACCCAAGCTGACCGGATTACTACTCCAACCGTTGCCAGGTGTCATGCTGATAGTGGCATTGCCGTTATAAAGTTGACTACAACTGTTATCACGACACGCAGCCAACCGAACCCGTGCGGGTTCACACGTCAATGAGGAAGAAGGATAATAAACCTCATAATGGTCAACAACCGCCGTAGCTGTACATTGGAAAGATTGGCTATCGATGCGCGAGTTATTGCCTAACACCACGGATTTACCATTCACGCGCCCTATTAAATATGAAGCAGAAGATAAGTTAATAGTTTTAGCTGAGCTATCTGCTTGATAGACCATCCCGGATATGGTTGAACCATTAGATAAATCTGCACTATCATAAACAACCATCAGTAACTTACTGATGTCACCAGAAATATTTGAGCCAGGACTGTTAATGTAGCTGGCCGATCCCATATCTAGATTTTTAACAAATATACGAACCGGGCCATCAACAATGATCGATGTATCATTATTCATCTTCAATGTTTCGATCCAGTAATCGCCAGCGGCCAACTTCACCGTATAATCTCTACCTCCACGCCCACTTCCCAAGTCAAGAACTTTAATGCTAATACCCGAGTTCTCGATATTTATTTGTGACTGATGAGCAGTGCTAATTGTCCCAAACTGATTGCCCTCCACGGCAGTGAGAAAACGCGTTTCGGCAAAACCAACGGAAATGTTACTACCTGCACTTAATGGAAACCGGGAAGAGGGCGCGTCAGACCAGCTATTTACCATACCTGCAGCAACACAAGCGCTATTATCACAGTTTAGACCAGATGTACCTTTTATCTGACCATTAGGACCGTATCCAAGGCGGCCCCCTTGAGAACCAAATAACTGCCCTGCCGTATAATTCGTCTTCCCTGAGAAGTCAATTCTGTCGCTACTTTCTCGACCTTGAGCTGGATAAGGGAAAACCTGTACACATAAATCATCAAGTACAGGAATATCATTTTTAGGCGTGTAACGCAGGATCATATCATCCCAGCTTATATCATCCCTGTCTCTGGCATTTACTGTTTCGATCCATAATTCGTAATTACCAGCAGCAAGCTCATAGTTTATATTCCAGTTGACATCCCCGTTGTTATTGAAGTAATAAACCAATGGTGTATATGCACTACCAACTGGACGAATGAACATGCGCGAACCGTTATTCACCCCCCAATCACGTAAGTTATATAACGTGAGTGTATTCAATTGTGATCGCTTATTAAGCGTAAATTGATGTGAAATATAATTGCCGCTGGGTGTGGGTGGATACCAACGAGTGTCATCAGTATTTTCACCTATATGGGAACGTTCAATAAAATGGAACGCTGTCGTAGCACCATTGGTAACCAATCTTATATCTTTAAATGCAAAATCATCCCAGTCTCTACAATAAGGGTCATACGCCCCCCAATAGTATCCATTTGAAAAACAACCACCCCAAACAGCCATCTTGTACTCACCGGGGTTTAGCAACCATCCACCATAACGAGATACCCTATCCCGTGAATAGTCATTAGCCCTCTCATTCAGCACTACATTTCCTAGGCTGTCCCAAATAACAAAATTAGCTCCTGCATCCAAACCAGTAGCGCTCTCAAGCCGGAGTTCGGATAAGGTCACAGGGTGACTAATATAAAAATGGATAGGGTTGACAGGTATGTAAGCCGAAAATCGAGTCGAAACCAAGGTAGTTGGACGAAGGGCATTACTTGTATTATCACCAATCAAATACTGTCCAGGTAAAACAATATCTGCTCGAGCCAACGGAGAGACCAAAAGCAGCAGCCATAGCAAAAAACACTTCATTTTTTGGCTCATATCTGGCCTCCATCATAAGCTTCAACCAGCAGGGTTCTGCTCACGGAAAAATCAGGGTTGGCACTGTTGAGGTCCGTGTTACCACAGGTGCCGACACTCTCGAGACGGTAGCCATTGGTCACAGATCCGTTATAGGTCACTGGCACCGTGGCACAACGAACCACAGCCCGACAGTTGGTCAGCCCGGGATTACTGGCAAAGTTCAGTGTGCTGGTTACTTGGCACACCGCTGGTGGCGTCGGTTGAGCAAGTGTACGGTTGGGGAATAGTCGATAGAGCGCCACTTCCAGTCCACTCTGGGCAGCCAGCAGGGCGCGCACGCTGCGCACCTCCACCGTATTTTTTTCGCCGCTATCAACCAGAAAACGGCCCATGGCAGCAGCCAGCAGCGCCATTACCACAATCACAAACAGGGCGATCATCAAGGCGCTGCCTCGCATCCGTCCGAACGCATGTGGATCAGGGCACATTGAACACCTCTATCTTGTGGTTGAAGGTGACCGACTCCCCCTTGCGATCAAAGATAAAACGCATGCCAAACTCCCCTTCGGCGTTAAACGCCGAGGCTTCCCGATAGAAGGTGCCAATACGAAGGGAATCGGCCATCAACACGCCTTGCGCGGGTAAAGATGCACCAATGGCCGCGGTAGCACGGGTCAGCGTGTTTCCTTCTACACAATAACGTACCTGCTGCTTGGCAAAGTAGACACGGCTGCCTGGAGAGAGGCCAGCCAGACTCTCGGTGCTGGTATAGCGGATGGTTTGCGCACCGGAGACGGGAGTCAGCACATCGGTAACCTTGGCCACACAACGGCCATAATCGCAGCCTGCCGTGAGCGAACCGGCATTTTTGTCCGGCACGGGGAAGACGATCAGCTGATCATCCTTTGTAACGGCGGTGGCATCCATATCCAGTGGATTGGCCGTAGAGGCCGGGGTCGCCATCACCAGTTCAAGGGTGGCCGTGCTCCCCGACATGGCGCGGTTAAGCGCAAAATAGCGGCTGGAGGTACTAATTGGCCAGAACCGCAGACAGGCACCCGAGTCGACCCATGTCCCGCCAGTCGTCTCGATCCGCTCCGATCCCGGCACCGCATCGCGCAGTTCGCGGTTAAGCCGCTCCATGGCGAAGCGGGCATCGCTCATCAACTGCTCACGGCTGCTGGCATCGTCATAAATCTGGGTACCGATACCAATAAACTGGCTGGTAAAGGTCGCCATGATCCCGAGCAGCAGGATAACCATCACCAGCTCGACCAGGGTAAAGCCACTGTTATCCCGAGGTTTGCGGTAGGTTCGATTAGCCGGTAGGCATAATCGAACGCCGGAAGTGGTTACAGGCGCGGACATTCGACCAGGCAAGCAACCCCCGACAGCGGAGCGCTCCATCAGTAGTTCCCCCGATAAAAGGAGAAGTCGAGCACGCTCTCATTCGGCAGTTTGATCTGCAGATCGATTCGTTTGCCCACAGAGCAGTGCGCAGCACAACTCTTGAAGCTGCCATCGCTAAAATCTGCGGCGCTTACTGCAATCCTGACCTGATAGTTGCGATATTCATCATCATTATTCGTAACCCAGCTGGTTTGCGTAAACCGGCTGGCCTGCTGCCAACTGCCCGCGGTATCAAAATCATCCACATCGTTATAGGTGTAGGGCTCTGACTCGCCGGTGCCATCAGGACCATAGCTGCTGGAACAAGGGGAGATGGTCACCCCCGCCACCTGCTCGCCACAGCGATAACGGCCACCGTTATGATCGGAGTTTTCATCAAACGACTTTTGCAGGATCTCGCCGGCCAGCCGCTGGGCCAGCTGGGCGGCTCGCACCTGCTGTACCGGATCCACTGCCTGTGGCGCCTGATTAATCAGCAGCCCCAGAATGCCGGTCAAGGCCACCGCCAGCAGCACTATGCCGACAATCAGCTCAATCAGGGTAAAACCGCGCTCAGGGGCTCTCATGGATAAACCCCTCGGATTCAATCTTGATGCGGCTGGTTTCGCGACCATCACTCACCAGCAAGGTACAACCGGCAGCGCAAGTGCCCCGCGGTCGCCCCATCTGATCGAAGCGCAGCACGAAGTTGTTGTTGCTGTTCAGGGAAAGATTGATGCCTTCAGAGACGGTTACCAGCCGCCCCCTGGTGCGCAGATTATCGGTCCAGCCACTGCTCAGATCATCGCTGGCAGGACACGCAGCATAAGTACGGTGGGCAAAACGGGGAGAGGCCACCACCAGCTGGGTACAGCGGTCGGCAGGCTCATGCATATTGACGGTCTGTACCAACCGCAGCCGGGTCAGCAGCTCGTCACGCACGGTTTGAGTTTCAAAGCCGCCTTTGCCCAGCCATTTGGGCACGGCAAAGGCGGCCAGAATCCCGAGTAACAGGATCACCAGTACCAGTTCAATCAGGGTAAAGCCTTTGGTGGCAGGCATTGAGTCATAGTAAAAGCGAGGCCAAAGCCTCGCTTTCGATGCAACTGTTAGGGGGCAACACATTTGGCATTAGCACCAGTACCAGTAACAGTACCTTTCACGACCTTGGCTGCAACCGTCTCACCGCTGGCCTCGGTATAGATCACGCAAGGGGTGCCAGTAGCCGCATTACCGTCTTTATCTGTCGAGTAGAACTGATAGGCTGCTATGCTGCCTTGAGTAACAGTTAGCCCCGCTCCTTTCCAAGCGCCATCGAGGCTGATCGCCTTTTCAATTCCAGCCGCATCAGCGGTCGGATAACCGTAGCTAGTCGTTACGGCCCCCCCAGCAGCATCTACTGCAGGGTTGTCAGCTTTTGGTTTCTTCTCTTCACCTTCGAGGGCAGACTTACTGTAAACCAGCTGCATTGCACTACTGACACCCGAGAGCACGCCATCTGCCGCGGCCTTCTTGGCATCATCCTGCAGATTCAGGAACTTGGGAGCAGCGGTCACTGCCAGGATACCCAGAATGATGATCACGATGACCAGTTCGATCAGGGTAAAACCCGCCTGTTTTTTCATATTACTTTCCTCTGTCAATTGATATTGGTGGTCACCTGACCGGAAGCCGGACGGTAACTGAAACTCATGAATGCATCAGTACTACCTTGCGGATCCTGATACTTGCCATCACTACCCTTACTCAAACTATTGACCAGATAGTAGCGGCAGACCGAGTCCAGGCCGTTATTGGTCACACTGACATAGTATTTCAGGTCATTGCCGCTACCACGCACCTCGCTGAAGCTGGCGGTAGCCTTGGGTGGATTCTGCAGCAGACCCTCCCAAATCTTGAGACAGCGCGGGGCCGTCAGGTTGGCCGGATCCACGTCGATACCGCCACCGGCCGAGGTATCCATGGGATAGCCGGGCGACAGCTCGCCGTTGCTGACCTGGGTGTCGGTCGGCGTGGTCAGATAAAAGCGTGAACCGTCATAGAGCACTGTGTTGAGGCTGTCCTGCTTGGCGCGCCCTTCGGCCTCCCATTGAGCCCGCACCAGCGACACGCCGGTGGCAAACCCGCCGGAAACCCCCTCCACGCTGGCTTTCTTGGCTTCGTCCGTGACATCGAGAAAACGGGGCAAGGCGGTGACCGCCAGGATCCCCAGGATGACGATGACGATCACCAGCTCGATCAACGAGAAACCCTCCGCCCGATGGGGACTCGCCACACCGGAATATCTTGGTACCAGTCGCGTTGTTGTCATGGACCCTCCGTAATAACCCACATTATTTCATGCAGATATAAAAAAATCATTTAGCTGAATCGCAAAACAAGCCTCATTCAGGGCTTTTGGTGCACTCTGCCGTCAGAAAATTGATAAATCAGCCAATTATTCTCCCAGCCGAACTGGCACCCTTCACCATCCAGGCTCGCCAAGGACTGCACCGGCGGCTGGGTGGACGCCGTGGTACCAATGAGTTGCTCCCACAGCCAGCGGCAGTTTTCCGACGGCGTCATCATTGTGCCGGCACCCAGTGGCCAGCCACGCTCATCAAACTGCCAGGCCATCCCATCGGCATGCAGCACGGCAGGACGCCGCTGATCGAGCCAGAGCCCATGCAACCTTTGTGCACGCTCGGCAAATTGTTCCCCCAGCAGGGTCAGGCTGACGGCCAGCGCCTCCTCCCGGTGGACAAGATAGCTCCGGGCCAGGGTCGCCACCATGATCAACAACAGGATCCCCACGGCCAGCCGCCGATAGCTCCCCAGCCAGTGATCATCCTGTTGTGACTGTCGACTCACCCATCTCGCTCCACACTCTGCCGCTTATCCACACCGCCCGCCTCAGTGACCGTAGAGATACCGGTTACTTGCCGCGTACGGCCCGCATCATGTCCCACATCGGCGTAAAGATACCCAGCGCCAGGATCAATACCATGACCGCCACGATCCCGATCAGGATCGGCTCGATCCGGGCGGTAAGGCTCTTGAGGTCATAGTCCACCTCCCGCTCGTAATACTCGGCCGCCTCGTGCAGCAGATCATCGACCTGGCCGGTCTCTTCCCCCACCGCAATCATCTGCATCACCAGCGGGGTGAACAGGCCGCTGCTGCCGGCGGTGCGCAGCAGACTCTCACCCCGCTCGATGCCGGCCCGCATGTCGCGGATCCGGCCCGCCATCCAGGCGTTGTCCACCGCATCGGCCACCAGGCTCAGCGCAGTGTTGAGCGGCACCCCGGCCTTGAGCATCATGGAGAAGCTGCGGGCAAAGCGGGCCAACAGGGAGCGCTCTATGATGGTGCCGACGATCGGCAACTTGAGCTGCCATCTGTGCCAAGTCAGCTTGCCCTTGACCGTGCTCACCCAGCGCCGCCAGCCAAACACCATGGCCAGCAACACGCCGAGCATCGCCCACCAGTAGTGCACGAAGAAGTGGGAGGTGGCGAGCAGGATCCGGGTCGCCAGCGGCAACTCGACGCCAAATTTGGCGAACATGCCGGCAAAGACCGGGATCACCATGATGTTGAGGATCACCATGGCGATGCCGATGGCAATCAGCACGAAGCTGGGGTAGCGCATGGCGGTCTTGATCCGCTTGCGGGTTTCCAGCTCCAGCTCGAAATAGTTGGCAAGCTGCAAGAATGCCTCTTCCAGCTGGCCCGTGTTCTCCCCCACGTGGATGATGGCCACGAACAGGCTGCTGAACACCCTGGGATGGGCCTGCATCGAGCTCGACAGCGGCCGGCCGTTGCCCAGATCCTCTCCCAGCGCGTGCAGCGCCCGCTTGAGCGGCTTGCTGTGGGCACTCTCCTCCAGCCCGGCGATGGCACGCAGGATGGGGATGCCGGCCCGGGTCAGGGCATACATCTGGCGGCTGAACACCACCAGTTCGTCCAGCCGCACGCCCCGCTCCAGCAAGAGCGACCAGTCGAGGGCGGCCGCCTTCGCCTTGCCGGGCTTCAACTCGGTCGGCATCACACCGCGGCGCATCAACTGCTCGGCCGCAGCCATCTCGTTGGCCGCGTCCACCACCCCGCTGACGGCATTGCCCTGGCTGTCGCGCCCCTTGTAGGCGAAGCTGCTCATGGGGTGCCTCGCGCCAGCCGGCCGTGTTCATTGCCGATGAAGTTGGTCATCACTTACCCCAGGTCCTCCGCCAGCCGCAGCACCTCGTCCACCGAGGTGATCCCCTGGCGGGCGTAATCGAGCGCGGTCAGCGCCAGCGGCCGGTAGTGCGGGTGCTGGCGGGCCGCCTTGGCAAACCCTTCGGTGTCGTTGCGGCGCAGGGAGTCCATCATGGGCTGATCCAGCTCCAGCAGCTCGTACACCCCGATCCGGCCGGCATAGCCGGTGAAGTTGCAGCTCTGGCAGCCGCGCCCCTTGTGATAGACGTGCTGGCCCGGAGCTTCGCCGGAGAGCACGGTCAGCCAAGTGGCTTGGCCTTCATCCGGCGCCTTCTCCTCGACGCAGTGCTCGCACACCCGCCGCACCAACCGCTGGGCCACCACGGCCCGCAGCGCGCTCGCCACCAGATAGCCGGGGGCCCCCATGTCGATGAGGCGCAGGGCGCTGGTCACCGCATCGTTGGTGTGCAGCGTGGTCAGCACCAGGTGACCGGTGATGGCGCCGCGCAGGCCGATCTCCACCGTTTCATTGTCCCGCATCTCACCCACCAGCAGGATGTCCGGATCCTGACGCAGGGTGGAGCGCAGCACGTGGGAGAAGGTGAGCCCGATCTTGGGATTGACCTGAACCTGGTTGACCCTGGGCAGCCGGTATTCCACCGGATCTTCCACCGTGATGATCTTCTGGCTGGCCTGGTTGAGCTCGGAGAGAGCGCCGTAGAGGGTGGTGGTCTTGCCGCTACCGGTTGGGCCCGTCACCAGGATCATGCCGTGGGGTCGCTTGAGCTGGCGCCGGAAGCGGGTCAGGATCTCCGGCGGCATGCCGGTCTCGGTCAGCGACAGGATGCCGGAGGATTGGTCCAGCAGCCGCATCACCACGGATTCGCCGTACTGCACCGGCATGGTCGACATCCGCACATCCACGTCGCGGCCGCGCACCTTCATGTTGAAGCGGCCATCCTGCGGCAGCCGCTTCTCGGAGATATCGAGGCCGGCCACCAGCTTGAGGCGCAGTACCAGCGCCTGGGCGATACGCACCTCGCTCAGGATGTTCTCGTGCAGGATGCCGTCGATGCGCTGGCGAATGCGCAGCACCTTCTCGTCCGGCTCGATGTGAATATCGGAGGCTCCCACCTGCACCGCATCCTCGAACAGGGAGCGCAGCAGCTTGGCCACCGTCGCCTCCCCCTCGTCGCCGGCCCCCAGATTGCTGGAGCCCAGCTCGAAGCCGGCGTCCTGATACTCCTCGTGTAGCTGTTCGGCGAAGCTCTCTATTTCGCGGGTGCGACGATAGAGGCGGTCGAAATACTCCAGCAGCTGGCCTTCCCGCGCCACCGCCAGCCCCATCTCCCGCGGGCGCAGCAGCGCCGCGATGGCGTCGAGGGCGCTCAAGTCGGCCGGATCCGACATGGCCACCGTCACCTTGTTGTCGGTGAGGTTGACCGCCAGCGCACGATAGCGGCGCGCCTGCACTTCCGGCAGCAGCGGCACCGCCGACGCATCTATGGTGAGGTTGTTGAGATCGAAGAAGGGCACATCCAGCTGGCGGGCGAGAAACTGCAGCAGTTGCACCTCGCTGATGAAGCCGAGATCGATCAGGGTGGTGCCCAGCTTGCGGCCGGTCTGACGCTGCTGCTGCAGGGCGAGCTGCAGCTGATCATCCGAGATGATCTGCTCTTGTACCAGCAGGTCGCCGAGGCGCATTTTCAGTCTGGGTTGTGCCATGCAAACTCCAAAAAAGTGATCCCGGCCGCCCGTCAGGGGGCGAGCTGGGCAATCCGCTGTTCGAGCCAGCTGGTCGACGCCTCGCCCAGGTTGCCGTGCAACTGGGCATTGCGATAGGCATCCAGCGCCCGCTGGCTGTGGCCCTGGCCATCTTCGGCTACGCCGAGCCCGAGCCACCAGCGGCCCTGATCCGGCTGCTGGCGCAACAATTTCACGTAAAGATCCGCCGCCTCGGCATGCTGACCCAGCTCTTGGCTGAGCCCGGCCCAGGTGGCGTAATAATCCAGATTGCTGGCCAGATCCGGTCGATGGCCGGTCAGCCAGCCGAGCGCCTTGAGCTGATCGCCGCCACTGATGGCGAGCCGTGCCAGCAGCAGCCGGAAATCGGCCTGTTCGGGATCGAACCTGAGCCCCTCTTCCAGCAACTGGCTCGCCTCGCTCAGCCGCCCCTCGCCATAGAGCAGACCCGCCAGCTGCTCGCGCGCCCCCTGATTGCGCGGGTCGTGGGCCAGCACCTGATAGTAGTTGTCCTGGGCATCGCGCAGCTGCCCCTTGGCCATGGCGGTGGTGGCCTTGCGCTCGGCCAGGGTGGCCAGTTCGGCCTCGGAGAGGTTGACCGTCTCTATCTTGAGCACGCCGGGCTTGCGCGCCGCGGCCGCGGGGGCCTCCTGCTCCGCCGCGAGCTCGGCATAGAGGTCGGGTTGCAGCTCCTCGTCGCTCGGCCCCTCCTCATCGATGGCAGCCACGTCGGCATCATCGGCTGCACTCTCTTGCGCCTGCTGCGGCTCGGCGGTAGGCGGGGCGGCAAGGTGGCGCGGGGTCGGCAGCGCCACCACCTGATCCACCGGCTCTTGTTCTGTACTGGCCGGCACCGCTGCGGGAACCGCACGGGCGATGGCGTCCGGTGTGGGCTCGCCGGCCGCCTGCAGCTGGCGGGCCTCGACGACCCGCTGGCTCTGCTGCCAGTAGATCCAGGTGCGCCAGCCCAGAATGCCGAGCGCCAGCCCGCAGATCAGGGTCAGCAGCAGCATCCACCAGCCCTGCTGGCGCACGGGTGGCACATAGACGGCCCCCTCGCCCCCCTGCTGGCGCTGTTCCAGATCCTTGAGCATCTGATTGATCACGCTCATTGCCAGACTCCATAGGCGAGGGCGCAGCCCAGCAGCAGCACGAGTGGCCACCAGCGCCGCGGCACCAAGCGGCGGGCATCGTCGGTGTCGCGCACGGCCAGCCGCACCAGCCGGCTGTCGATCTGGCGCGCCCCCTGGCCATAGGCCAGCATCAGGCACTTCTGCGCCAGTATGTTGATGAGTCGCGGAATACCGCGCGAGGCGCGCCACAGCAGGCGCAGCGCCCGGCCGCCAAACAGCGGGGCCCCGCGATAACCGGAAATCTGCAATCTGTGCTCCAGGTAGGCCCGGGTTTCATCGAAACGCAGCGGCCGCAGGCAGTAGGAGAAGCCGATCCGCTGGCGCAGCTGGCGCAGATGGGGCTTGGCCAGCCTCGCATCCAGCTCGGGCTGGCCGAACAGCACGATCTGCAGCAGCTTGCTCGATTCGGTCTCCAGGTTGCCGAACAGCCGGATCGCCTCCAGCGTCTCGTCCGGCAGCGCCTGCGCCTCGTCGATCAGCACCACCACCCGACTCCCCTGCTGGTGCAAGGCGATCAGGTGGCGATGGATGCGATCGGTCAGATCCAGCTCGCTCTGATCCCGCACCGCCAGTCCCAGCTCCAGTGCCAGGGCGATGCGCAGCTCGGCCGGGTTGAGATGGGGATTGGGCAACCAGGCCAGACGCACCGGCCGCTCCTCGGAGCCCAGTTCGCTCAGCAGCTTGCGGCAGAGCAGGGTCTTGCCGGTGCCAACCTCGCCGGTCACCTTGATGAAGCCCTCCCCCTGCGCCAGCGCCCAGTTGAGCACCTGCAGCGCCTCCTCGTGCGGGGGCAACCCGTAATAGAAACCGGTGTTGGGGGTGAGGCCGAAGGGAGCCTCCTGCAAACCGAAGTGGTTCAGGTACATGGGCAATCCCTTGCCATCTCTGCCCGGGAGCCCATGATGGCCTCCGGCACGTGGTCAAACCGGTCCAGGATCATGACTCAGCCCTTGGGCGGATACCATTTGTCGAGCAGCTCGGAGGAGCGCTGCAGTTCGTTCTGCCAGGTGTCCTTCTCCACCACGGTCGGTTTGAGCAGGATCACCAGCTCCACCTTCTTGGTGCTTTCCCGGCGGTTGGTGAAGGCCTCGCCGACCCAGGGAATGTCCCCCAGCAGCGGCACCTTGCTGACGATCTCCTGCTTGTCGGTCTTCATCAGGCCGCCGATGACGATGATGTCGCCGTTGTTGGCCTGCACCACGGTATCGGACTCGCGGATCGAGCTCTTGGCCAGCGGCAGGATCAAGGGGTCCGCCGTGCCGACATCGATGGTTTTCTTCTGCTCTTCGGTGTCGATGACGGAGGGGTGGATATGCAGCAGCACCTTGCCCTCTTCGTCGATCTGCGGCGTTACGTCCAGCGCGATGCCGGAGAAAAAGGGAGTCAGCTCTACATTGGGCGTGACTATCGGTGCCGATGTGCCTGAGGTTGTGGTCGTGGTGGAGGCGTTGGTGACGAAATACTCGTCGGTCCCCACCTTGATCACCGCCTTCTGGTTGTTGGTCGCCGTCACCCGCGGGCTGGAGAGGGTATTCACGTCCCCCTGGGTCTTGAGCAGGTTGACCGCCACGTTGAAGTTGCCATCGGAAATCTTGAAGCCGGCCCCGCCGCCCAGGGCGCTGAAGATCTGGTTCGGGGTGTTGGCAATCGTGCTCGGCGTCAGCGAACCACCGCCAGTAATGCCCTTGTTGCCATCCCAGCTGGCGGAGAGACCGCTCCAGTCCACCCCCTGCTCGTAACCCTCGTTGAGGGCCACCTCCAGGATCCGCGCCTCCAGCACCACCTGACGCTTCAAGTGGCTCTCTGACTGATTGAGGAACTCGCGCACCGCCTTGAGCTCCTTCGGATAGGCCCGGATGGTCACCAGGCCCGCCTGCGGGCTGGTGATGACGGCGCGGCCGTCGCCGCTGCCGATCAGGGTCTGCAGGGTGTCGCGCAGATCGGTCCAGTAGTCGCTGTTGGTGTCGGTCTCGATGCGGGTGCCGTTGCTGTCGCTGTTTGAGTTGCCGTTGGAAGAGCGGTTGCTGGTACTGTTGTTGGTGTTGTTGTTAGCGTTATCGAAGTTGTTGTTATTACTGCTGTTGTTGTCGTTAGAGGCCACCCCGCCGGTGCTGACCGAGGTACGGGAGAGACCGCGCCGGGACATCATCAGGTAGTTGACCGGGATGGTCTCGGTGCGCAGCCCGGCCGGGTAGACGTGGAACACGTTGCCCTTGCGCTGCACGTCGAAGCCGTACATGTCGCCCACCACCGCCAGCACTTCGGTCAGGGTCACGTCCTTGAGCTCGACCGAGATCTGGCCTGCCACCCCGGGGTGCACCGCCACGCTGTAGCGAGAGCCCTTGAACAGGGAGCCGAAAAACTCCACCGCATCCACGTCGTGGGCGGCAATGCGCAGCCGCGCTTCCGGCATGCTGATGGCCTGGGGCGGACGATTGAGCTGCAGCAGTTCGCTCTGTACCGACTTGGGCACGCTGGTCAGCGCCCCGCCCTTGTTCTGCTCGGTCATGGCATGCCTGAGTGCGTCCTTGGCCTGCACGGGTTCGGGGTGCCGGTAGCTGGTACAGCCTGCCGTCAACACGGCGGCGGAGATCAGGCAGAGATGATGTTTTTTCATGTAATAAGTGCACCCTGACTTGCAATTAAACTCGACAAACCTGGCTCCGCCCATCCCGGGTGGAGCGCGTTCAGATCCGGACCTTGCTGGCAAACAGGGTCAGCGACTGGCGCTTGCCCCCCTTCTCCAGCACCACGGCATCTGCACCTATGGCCACCACGCGATAACCGTCGACCTGCTGGCCGACCCGATAACTGCTGCCGTTGAGCACCGCCAGTGCCGGGCCGTTGCCCAGCATAATGCTCTGCAGCCTGGGCAAACCGGCCTCGCGCTGGTCGGTTGCACTGGCGCCGCTGGTCGCGCCGCTCAAAGGCGAGGTGGGGTCCTGCAACAGCTCGGGCTGCGCCTGTGCCAGCAGACTGAACAGACACGCCCACAGGGGAAACCATCTAGCCACGGATAAACTCCTTGCTGGTGCTGAGGGTGTAGATCTCCATCTCCACCACCGCCTTGGGATACTCCCGCACCTGGTAGTCAAACTGCTTCCAGTAGAAGTGGCGCGGCAGCCCCTCCAGCGCCTTGAGATACTGATACACATCGAAATAGCCGCCCTCCAGCTTGAGCCGGATGCCGTGCTTGAACAGGTTGATGCGCTGCTCGCCCGCCATCAGCGGCTCCGGCGTCAGCGACGTGAGTGCCACCATGTGCAGATTGGCGGAGCGCGACAGCAGGGCCTCCAGCACGGCCGGCATCTCGTGGGCCTGGATCAGATCCACCGTCTGGGCCTTGAGTTCGGCGTCCAGCTTGCCCAGCTCGCCATCCAGCTGCGCCAGCTGAGTACGCACGTGCAGATCCGGATCCCGCGCCAGTTTGGCCTGCTTGCCCTGGTTCTCGAGATCCATGATCTCCAGATCCCGCTGGGCAGTGCTCAGCGCCAGCCGCTCCTGCTCCAGCCGCACCGCGGCCCCATCCAGCCAGCCATAGATGGCAACGGCGCCAACCACGACCACCCCGGTCAGCAGGATCAGTACCCGCTCGCGCTGGCTGAGGGCGGTGATCTTATCGGCCCAGGCCTGCCACTGCTCTTTCAGGCTCATCAGGGCTTCTCCCGCTCGATGCCGCTGAGCTGGAAGGCCAGCCGGCCCTCCTTGTCACGGCTTAACGTCAGCTCACCAAACTGCTTGCCCGCCAGCGACGGGGTCTGCTTGAAACGGTTGACCCAGGCCGGCACATCCTGGCTGCGCCCGGCGAAGCCGGACAGGTTGACGTAGCCGTCGGCGATCTCGATCCGCTGCAAGGAGAGCTGCGGATCGCGGATGCGGGAGAGATCGGCCATCAGCCCGGCATAGCCCTGGGATTTTTGCAGCGCCAGGCTGCCCAGCTGCCGCATCAGGCCCTGCTTGGCGGTCAGCTCCTCCTGCTTGGTGACAAGCTGCTGTTGCAGCAGGCCATCGGCCTGGTGACGGGCCAGCTCGGCATCCAGCCGCTGCGCCTCGCCACGCTTGATCTCCAGCGCCGCCCGCACCTGCACCAGCTCGCGCTCGACAGCGTGCTGCTGCCAGGCGATGACGCCGGCGGCGCACAGCAGCAACAGCACGCTGCCGCCCCATACCAGCGCCATCTGGTTGAGGCTGGCCCACTGCCGTCTGGGCCTAAACTCGGCGCCGTAGAGGTTGATCTGGCGTTTCATCAGGCATCCTCCCCCAGAGCGGCGGCATAAGCCGAGAGATATTCCACGCCGGACAGGATCGCCTTGTTGGCCATGGCGGAGACGGCAAAGCCGAAGGTCTGCTCCATGTGGCGCACCAGGGTACCGATGAAGGGCGAAGCGATGGCGAGCTGCATCTGGCCGAGTTCCGGCAATTTGAGCTGGCCAACCAAGTAATCGAGGGAGCGCTGGATCTCCAGCGCCAGCGAATCGAGCAGCATGGCGTCAGGCTCATGCTCGCCAGTGAGGGCGCCAAAACCGCGCAACTGGCGGGAGAAGCAGAGCCCCCCCTGATGGAACACCAGCAGTTGCAGATCCTGCCCCTTCGGCTGCCACAGCAGCATGCGCACCGTCTGATCCGGCTCGTACAGCGCGGTCATCGCCAGCTCGTCGCTGACGATGGCGTCCAGGCTGGCGATGCCGTTGACCGCATCCGCCAGCTGCTGCACCCGCGTCTTGGGCACGCAGATCACGTTGATGCGCGGCCGGCCCGCCGGCGGGGTGGGCAGATCCACATAATCCATGGCGAGCTGCAGCACGGATTCACTGACGTAATCCTTGATCGCCCAGGGCAGGGCACCGGCCATTTCGGCATCGGGAACGGCGGGCTTGTCGATCTGGACCTGTTGATAAAGGCTGGCCGCGAGGGCGACTCGCACCTTAGACTTGGCGAGGCCGTGGCGGCTGAACAGCTCGGTCATGGCCTGGGACCACTCTTGCGGGCCATTGATGGCGCGGGTGGCGAAGATGGGCGGGTTGCCGAGCGAAGCCAGCATGATCCGATCGCTGGCCAGCAGGAGTCCTACCTGACGGCTGGGGGTCGAACGTCTGAAAAGTTGTTTCATTGAAACCCGCACCTGGCTGCCCAAAACGGATTAAACCTTAGCATAAACAGAGCATTAGCCTCCAGATAAATGACCGATTACTCATTGTCACCCCAATCGTCCCCGATGGCGCAGCCGACCCTGCAGCCCGCCCTGTTGCCCTCGCCGCTGCAAGCTGTCTCGCACCCGCTGTTGAGCGTCTATGGAGTCCAACTCTGGTGCAAACGGGACGATCTGATCCACCCCGCCATCTCGGGCAACAAGTGGCGCAAGCTCAAGTACCACCTGTTGCACGCCAGAGAGCAGGGCAAACGGCATCTGCTCTCGTTTGGCGGCGCCTACTCCAATCACATCCATGCCCTGGCGGCGGCGGGGTGCCAATCTGGCCTGCGCACTACCGGCATCATACGCGGGGAGCCGGAAGCCGTCAGCAACTGCACTCTGAGCGCTGCAAAAGGCTGGGGCATGGATCTCGTTTTTGTCGACCGCCAAAGCTACCGGCGGCGGCAGGATCCCGCCTGGCTGGCCCAATTCGAGGATGAAGAGACCCTGATAGTGCCGGAAGGGGGCAGCAGCCCGCTGGCCATTCCCGGGGTGGCCGAGCTGGTCGATGAAGTGCCCTTCTCGCCGGATCTCTGGGTGCTGCCCTGCGCCAGCGGCGGCACCCTGGCCGGGCTCATCGCCGGCAAACGGGCACCGCAGCAGATCCTCGCCATCGCGGTACTCAAGGGGGGGAGCTTCATTGCCGACGAGGTGCGCCGACTCCATCCTGCCGCCGCCGACACGCCCGGCTGGCGGATCGCGCTGGATCACCACGACGGCGGCTATGCCAAATTCAGCCCGGCGCTCTGGCAATGGGTGCAAGCCTTCAGCGCCGAAACGGGCCTGCCGCTGGAGCCCATCTACAGTGGCAAGGCGATGTGGGGGCTGTTTCGCGAGCTGGCGGCAGGCCGCATCCCGCGCGGCAGCAAGATCGTCTTCATCCACACCGGTGGCATGCAGGGGCTGGCGGGACTGAGGGAGCAGGGGCGCCTGTGACGGCGTGCCGGGCGCAATACCGGTGCTGAACCACAAAAAGAGAGGGTCGCCCAGGCGACCCTCTCTTGCATTCATCAGGCGCCGGCCGGTTCCAGCACCAGCCTCTCCGGCTCGGCGAACCAGGGGCCCTGCCCGGCGTGCACCCCGAGGTGGCGCAGCATCTTCCACTCGTCGCCGCTCTCCACCCCCACGGCGATGACCCGGGTGCGGGTGTTGGCACAGCCCCCCACCAGACTGCGCACCGCCATCTGGTTCACCTGGCGGGTATGGATCTCGCGCACCAGGCTGGGGTGCAGCTTGAGGAAGTTGATCTCGAACTCCTTGATGTACTGGGTGCTCACCACATCCTGGCCGGCGTGATCGATGGCCAGCTGGCAGCCCAGCATGCGCAGCGCCCGCAACGGCCGCTTGAGCGCCTCGTAGTGGCGGGTGACCTGAGCCTCGGACAGTTGCAGGATCAAGCGCTCGTTGGTGCTGCGCGGCAGCTGGAACAGATCGAAAAACAGCCAGCGCTGAAACTCCCGGTGCAGCAGGCTCTGGGCACAGAGGGTCAGGCTAATGGGGCAGCTCTGTTCGGAGCGCTGGCGCAGCAGGCCGAGGGTCTGCTCCGCCACCAGCCGATCCAGCGGCAGCAACAGCCCCGCCTTCTCCGCCATCGGCATGAAGACGCCGGCCTGCAGCTCCCGCCCCTGTTCGTCGTGGATCCGGATCAGCAGATCCTGCTGCAATACCACCTGATCCCGCTCCTGCTGCACCGGCTGCACGTAGAAGTCGATGCCGTGCTCTTCGATGCGCCGGCCGATCAGGGTGCGCCAGCGCACCGTGCCCTTGCTGCTCTGCTCCTCATCCAGCTGTTTCTCGTAGAGGAACCAGCCGGTGTGGCCCTGCAGCCGCGCGCTCTTGAGCGCCAGCTCCGCCTCCTCCTGCACCTTGAGCAGGGAATCCTCGGCCTGATAACAGACCGCGCCGAGATAGACGGCGGTGTCTGGATTGACCGCCTCGGGCCAGTGCAGTCGCTGCAGGCTCTTGTGCAGCTGGCTGGCGCCATCCACCATCTCGCTTTCCGACATGTTGGGCAGCAGCACGGCAAACACCTGGCCGGCATAACGGGCCTGCAGGGCGCCGTTGTGCTTGCGCACGAAGGCGGCGATGGAGGCGCTCGCCTCCATCAGCAGATCCTGGCTCTGGCGGCCGTTCAGCTCGGGATCCAGCTCCTCCAGGCCGGCCAGCTCGATCAGCAGCACGCCGCCGCTCATCACGCTCGCCTCCATGATGGCGCTCTCCAGCCGGTTGTCGAAGAACAGCCGGTTGCCGATGCCGGTCATCTTGTCGACGAAGGCGTTGCTGCGGATGAAGTTGTCGAAACGGCTGCGCTCCTTGCGGGCATCCGCCAGCTCTGCCAGCAGATAGTCGAGGGCCTGGCTGGCCGGCTGCGGCCACTCGTCGGCCGGATCGTGGGCCAGCTTGGTGAGCTTGTTGTCGAGGATCAGCTGGGCGCGCTCGGCCAGCAGCTCGGCTCCCCGCAACTGCAACCGCAGCCAGCGAATGGAGTACCAGAGGCCGAATACCACGATGAAGACGCCAAGGGAGATGCCGGACATCGCCTTGATGGAGTACTCGAACTCCTTGAACGGCCGCTCCAGCTTGAAGTCGGCCTGCATGCCCGGCTGATGGGGCATGGGCTGGTGATAGGGGATCAGCAGGCTCTCGTCGGTCGGCTGCTGCACGTCGCGAAACCAGTAGATCCGCTGCTTCTCCTGGCGGATCTCCAGCTCCACCACGTGGGCCGAGCGCAGCAGGGTCGGCAGCCAGCGGGTGAGATCCTGATGATCGTCGGCTACCTCCAGCTGCTTGTCGATGATCTCGACCAGCGAGTTGACCTTCTTCTGTTGCATCTCCATGCCCAGCTCACGAAAGCTGAACACCCCGCCAAGCAGCACCATGGCCATGGCCGCAATGACACACAGGGTAATAAACGAGACAAGCTGAGTGGTCAGTTTCATGTGCCTTTCCATATGCCCGACAACATCCATGTGGCTTCATCGTATCAGCCAACCTCGAAGCGCGCCTATGGACGAAGATCCCGCTTCTGGAATTAAGCGGGCGAGCATACCCAAACCGGTACGAGAACACCAAGCCCCGGGCGGGGTGACGGCCAAAAAATGACGGATGAGGGGAAGAAACGGGAGGGAACTCAGCGCACTGGCTGAACAACGGGCAGAAAAATGGTCCCACAAAGGGGACCAAAAGAAACACTCATATCAAAACTAACACTCTGTGCTACTGACAAAAAAACAGATACAGGAGTATTGAACACACGGTGAGTCAAACCGCACGGCTACTCTAGCCACTTCAGATAAGCTGGACAATTGTCATTTATGACAGGTCAGCGATTGAATCTTCAGCAGTCGATTTTATAAAACCATTATTTATCAGCAGATTATAAATCTGCTGCACAAGTGTGATCGCCTCCGCTCAAATCGATGCAGCTAATGCACTATGATGATGCCTCTCATATGCATCCCATTCGTTCATCAGGCAGGTATCCCTTGCGACCCATCCCCCCCCTCTGGCTCACTCTGTTGCTGTTCTGCCTGCCCCTGCTGGCCAGCCTGCCCCTCAGCCAGCTGCTCGGCAGCCCGCTGGCCCACCAGCTGCTGCAGGAGAAGAAGACGGAGATCGAAGCCGCCCTGGCGGAACGCCATCGGGCGCTGGATGAGAGCATCCGCAGCCAGCTGACCCAGTTTCGCTTCGACTGCGGTGAGCAGGACATGGCGCTGCTGCGGGATCCCCGCTTTTACAACAGCCACATCCGCATCCAGGGGATCATGCTCGCCGCCGGTGGCGGCTGCTCCAGCCTGGGGGTGGACCTGCCCTTCACCCCGGCCGAACTGCCACCCTACCCCAGCCAGGAGCAGTTCGGGATCGCCGCCACCATGGCCCGCTTTCACACCGAGCAGGAGCTGGTCGCCTACTACCGCACCGGCGGCAACATCGTCTACTGGGTGCTGAGTAACAGCTGGAGCCACGCCCTGCTGTAGTACCCCTGCCGCAACTGTTTCTATCTGGAGTTCAGCCAGCAGCAGCCGGGAGTCGCCAGCCCAACCTTCCCTCGCGGCGACAGCACCATCAAGCAGGAGAGCGGCAGCCAGAGCCTCAGCCTCAGTTTTCTCGATCCCAATGAGCAGATCCGGCAAACCCTGTGGGCGGGCGAGGCGCTCGAGCGCTACGCCCAGCAGCAGGCCCGCCACTACGGGCTCTGGGGCGGCGCGGCGGTCGGGGCCCTGCTGGTCGCCGCCTACTGGGGGCTGCGCAACTATCGGCGCTCGCTCAAGGGGTTGCTGCAGGCCGGGCTGGCACGGCGCGAGTTCGTGCCCTTCTATCAACCCGTGGTCGACAGCCGCAGCCAGCAGGTGGTGGGCTTCGAGGCGCTGCTGCGCTGGCAGCGGGGCGGCGGCCTGATCCCGCCCGGCGCCTTTATCGACTATGCAGAGGAGCAGCAGCTGATCCTGCCGATGACCAGCCAGCTGCTGGAAAAAGTGATCGCGGATCTGCCCAGACTCGCCCCCGGCCAGTGGGTCAGCGTCAACATAGTGGCCGCCCACCTCGAGCACCCACACCTGCGCAACCTGCTGCTGCTGCACGGCTGGCCCTCCCCCGCCCAGCTCACCTTCGAGCTGACCGAGCGCAAGCCCATCACCGACATCGAGACCGCGATCGCCGAGATCGGCGCCCTGCAGCAACAGGGCTACCACTTCAAGCTGGATGACTTCGGCACCGGTTACGGCGGCTTCGCCTATCTACAGCGGCTCGGCATCCGCCAGATCAAGATCGACAAGATGTTCGTCGACACCATAGGCACCGACGACCTCAAGCGCAGCGTGCTGGATGCCACCATCGCCTTCGGCCGCGAATCGGGCATGGAGATGATCGCTGAAGGGGTCGAGCGTCAATCTCAAGTGGATTACCTTGGCCAACGCGGCGTGCACCTGATCCAGGGCTATGTCTATGCACAGCCCATGGCGCTGACCAAGCTGAAGATCTGGCTGCTGGCCTGGTATCAGAACCACACGGGCGAGCGATGAGCCATACTGCCGAGGCCGGCCGCTCATATCTTGCAACACAATGAGCAACAAAATGATTTTCCCTTGAGCGGACAACTCCCTTTATCATGAACAGGCGCGCCACCTCGTGTGGCGCCGCCACCCTGTTCCTTACCCGTCGGCTCACGCCGCCCTGATGATGAGAACCATTGCCTATGAAGTCATTTATCCGGCAAGAGATTGCCCTGCCCGTTGGCCTGCTCACCCTGCTCTTTTTCAAGACGCTCGGCAGCGACCTGCTGACAGAGGCCACTCCGCTCGGGATTTATCTTCCTGTCTCGGCGGTGCTGCTTGCCATCGTCACCTGGGCCATCTTCTCGGTGGTGCGCCACTCGGATGCCCTTGCCATCAAGCTTGGCGAGCCTTTTGGCACCCTGATCCTCACCCTGTCGGTCATCTCATTGGAAGTGGTGATGATCTCCTCGGTCATGCTGACCGGCGAACCCAATCCGGTGATGGCCCGCGACACCATGTTTGCCGTGGTGATGCTGGTGACCAACGGCCTGGTGGGCTTCACCCTGCTGTTCGGCGGCTGGCGCTACCACACCCAGAGCTTCAATCTGGACGGGGTCAAATCCTATCTGGTGGCCATCATTCCGCTGGCGCTGCTCTGCCTGGTGCTGCCCAACTTCACCGAAGGGGGCAACATCGGCAGCATGTCGAGCGCCATGTCCTGGATGCTGATCATCATCTCGGTGCTGCTCTACGGCGTCTTCCTGCTGATCCAGACCCGCAGCCACAGCCACTTCTTCATCGACAGCGATCACGAAGATTACGAAGAGCACCACGGCCCGCTGCAGAGCAACGTCTACCACACCCTGTTGCTGCTCGCCTATCTGGTGGTGGTGATCCTGCTGGCCAAGACCCTCGCCATTCCCATCAACCACGGGGTCAAGGTGCTGGCGGCGCCGCCGGCGCTGGGCGGCTTCATCGTCGCCTGTATCGTGCTGGCCCCCGAAGCGGTCGGCGCCATCAAGGCGGCCTTCAACAATCAGCTGCAGCGGGCCATGAACCTCTACTTCGGCTCGGTGCTGGCCACCATCGCCCTCACCGTACCTGCGGTGCTGTTCATCGGCGCCATGCTGGGGCAAGAGGTGCGCCTGGGCCTCTCCGCCGCCGACATGGTGCTGCTGTTTACCACCCTCATGGTGTGCAAGGTGACCTTCAGCAGCGGCCGCACCAATGTGCTGCACGGGGCCACTCACCTGGTGCTGTTCGTGGTGTACCTGTTCCTGATGTTCGAGCACGAATAACCGCGTTCAAGCAACGTCAGAAACGCAAAGACCGCCCGATTGGGCGGTCTTTTGTTATCTGCTCCGGGATCTCACGGACGCCAGAGAAGCGGCTTCCCCCTCATCCCCTACCCTTCTCCCGCCACGGGAGAAGGGGGAGCAGTGCTTACAGGCTCGGCAACACGCCGGCCGGGAGCAGGTCGTTGTAGCTGGCGCGGCCCAGCAGGGCGGCGGCCGCCTCGATGTCCGGCGCGAAGTACCTGTCCTTGTCGTAGAAGCTGACCTCTTCCCGCAGCCGGCCCTTGGCCAGCTCGATGAGCTCGGTGCTGCGCAGGGGGGCACGAAAATCCAGCCCTTGCGCTGCCGCCAGCAGTTCCACCGCCAGAATGCCGCGGGTGTTCTCGGCCATGTCTGCCAAACGGCGACCGGCGAAGGTGGCCATGGAGACGTGATCCTCCTGGTTGGCGGAGGTGGGCAGGCTGTCCACCGAGGCCGGATGGGCCAGCGTCTTGTTCTCG
This sequence comes from Aeromonas sp. QDB39, assembly GCF_027707585.1. NCBI lineage: Bacteria > Pseudomonadati > Pseudomonadota > Gammaproteobacteria > Aeromonadales > Aeromonadaceae > Aeromonas > Aeromonas sp. QDB39. The sequence continues at coordinate 64,574 of NZ_JAPCIV010000018.1, forward strand.
GAGGCGAGCGCCGCCGAGGTGACCTGGGCGATCATGAAACCCGAATTCACCCCGCCGTTGTTGACCAGGAAGGCCGGCAGACCGGACATCCGCGAGTCGATCAGCAGCGCCATGCGCCGCTCGGACAGCGACCCGATCTCGGCGATGGCCAGCGCCAGGTTGTCGGCGGCAAAGGCCACGGGTTCTGCGTGGAAGTTGCCGCCGGAGAGGATGTCTTCATCCTCGGCAAACACCAGCGGGTTGTCGGAAACCGCGTTGGCCTCGCACACCAGCACCTCGGCGGCCTGGCGGATCTGGGTCAGGCAGGCGCCCATCACCTGCGGCTGGCAGCGCAGGGAGTAGGGATCCTGCACCTTCTCGCAATTGTGATGGGACATGCCGATCTCGCTGCCATCCACCAGCAGGTGGCGGTAGCAGGCGGCCGCGTCGATCTGGCCACGCTGACCGCGCACCGCGTGAATGCGAGCATCGAACGGCCGGCGGCTGCCAAGGGCCGCCTCCACGCTCATGGCGCCGATGGTGATGGCGCCGGCGTAGAGATCCTCGGCGTGGAACAAGCCTTCCAGCGCGAAGGCGGTGCTCGCCTGGGTGCCGTTGAGCAGGGCCAGCCCCTCTTTCGGTGCCAGCGCGATGGGCTCGAGTCCGGCTATTTTCAGCGCCGTAGCAGCGTCGATCAGCTCGCCAGCGTGACGGGCCTTGCCTTCACCAATCAGCAGGCAACTCATGTGGGCCAGCGGCGCCAGATCGCCGGAGGCACCGACGGAGCCCTTCTTCGGCACCACCGGATAGACTTCGGCGTTGATGAGCTTCATCAGGGCCTCCAGCACCACCAGTCGGATGCCGGAAAAACCGCGCGCCAGCGAGTTGAGCTTGAGCACCATCATCAGCCGCACGGTGGCGTCATCCATGTACTCACCAATCCCTGCCGCATGAGAGAGCACGATGGAGCGCTGCAGCTCATCCAGCTGCTCCACCGGTATGCGGGTGTTGGCCAACAGGCCAAAGCCGGTGTTGATACCGTACACCACCCGGTTTTGCTCGATCACCTTGGTGACCACGGCGGCGGAGGCGTGGATCCCCGCCAGGGCGGCGGGATCCAGTGCAATGTGTACCGGCTCGCGGCTGACGCGGCGCAGGGTGGCAAGATCCAGCTCGCCCGGGGTAATAGTCAATTCAAACATGGTGTTACACCTTTCCTTTGCCCGTTGCGGTCAGCATCGGCAGATCCAGTTTCGCCTCGTGGGCGCAGTTGATGGCAATCTCGTAGCCGGCGTCGGCGTGACGCATCACCCCGGTAGCCGGGTCGTTGCGCAGCACCCGACCGACCCGCTTGGCGGCATCATCGGAGCCGTCACAGACGATCACCACGCCGGAGTGCTGGGAGAAGCCCATGCCGACCCCACCACCATGGTGCAGGGAGACCCAGGTCGCGCCGCCGGCTGTGTTGAGCAGGGCGTTGAGCAGCGGCCAGTCGGAGACGGCATCGGAGCCATCCATCATCGACTCGGTCTCGCGGTTCGGGCTCGCCACCGAGCCGGAATCCAGGTGATCGCGGCCGATGACGATGGGGGCTTTCAGCTCGCCATTCTTGACCATCTCGTTGAAGGCCAGGCCGAGGCGCACCCGATCCTTCACCCCGACCCAGCAGATCCGCGCCGGCAGGCCCTGGAAGGCGATGCGCTCGCGAGCCATGTCGAGCCAGTTGTGCAGATGAGGATCATCGGGGATCAGCTCCTTCACCTTCTGGTCGGTCTTGTAGATGTCTTCCGGATCGCCGGAGAGCGCCACCCAGCGGAACGGGCCAATGCCCTCGCAGAACAGCGGGCGAATGTAGGCCGGGACGAAGCCGGGGAAGTCGAAGGCGTTTTTCACCCCCTCCTCCAGCGCCATCTGGCGGATATTGTTGCCGTAATCCAGGGTGGCGGCACCGCGGCTTTGCAGGGTCAGCATGGCTTCGACCTGACGAGCCATGGAGTGGCGGGCGGCGACGTTCACCTCCTGGGGAGCGGATTTTTGCAGCGCGCGCCACTGGGCCACGCTCCAGCCCTGGGGCAGGTAGCCGTGTACCGGGTCGTGGGCAGAGGTCTGGTCGGTCACCACGTCCGGGGTGATGCCACGGGCCACCAGCTCGGCGAACACGTCGGCGGCATTGCCGAGCAGACCGACGGAGACGGCGCTGCCGCTCTGCTTGGCCTCTTCGATCATGGCCAGCGCCTCATCCAGGCTGTGGGCCTTCTTGTCCACATAACGGGTACGCAGACGAAAATCGATGCGGGTCTCGTCGCACTCCACCGCGATCATCGAGAAGCCGGCCATGGTGGCGGCCAGCGGCTGGGCGCCACCCATGCCGCCGAGCCCGCCGGTGAGGATCCAGCGTCCCTTGGGTTCGCCGTTGAAGTGCTGGTTGGCCACCGCGAAGAAGGTTTCGTAGGTGCCCTGCACTATCCCCTGAGTACCTATGTAGATCCAGGAGCCGGCGGTCATCTGGCCGTACATCATCAGGCCCTTTTTATCGAGCTCGTTGAAGTGTTCCCAGTTGGCCCAGTGCGGCACCAGGTTGGAGTTGGCGATCAGCACCCGCGGCGCGTCCTTGTGGGTCTGGAACACCCCGACCGGCTTGCCGGACTGCACCAGCAGAGTCTGATCCTCCTCGAGCCGGGTCAGCACCTCGACGATCTTGTCGAAGCAGGCCCAGTTGCGAGCGGCGCGGCCGATGCCGCCATACACCACCAGCGACTGGGGATGCTCGGCCACCTCGGGATCCAGGTTGTTCATCAGCATCCGCAGCGGCGCTTCGGTGAGCCAGCTCTTGGCGGTCAGCGCGGTACCACGGGGGGCACGGATGACCCGGCTCGGATCCTGACGGGGATCCAGGTGTTGCTCAGACATACACACTCCTTGTTTTATCAATGCAGCAGCATGGCGGCCGGCCGGTGGCAGGCCGCTACTTGGTTAACTGGTGGACCAGCCGCGCAGCCACGCGGGCACTGCGGTTGTCCTGATCCAGACTCGGGTTGTATTCGGCCAGATCGGCGAGCCGCAGCTTGCCGCTGGCCCGGATATGGGCGATAAGCGGTTCGATGACTGCCAGCTCCACACCGCGGGCGGCAGGGGCACTCACTCCCGGCATCACGGCCGCCGGCAGCACGTCCAGATCGATGGTCAGATAGAGGTGGTCACAGCGGGCGATGAAGGCATCCAGCCCGCTGAGCAAGGCCGGCAGTTCGGCCGGCGTCATCGCCTCGTCCAGCACGTGCCACACCCCCAGCGCCTCGGCGCGCGCGAACAGCGCCCGGGTATTGGCGGTCTCGGCCACCCCGAGGCAGGCGTAGGTAAACGGCGTGCCCTGGGCGGCGCACTGCTCGGCAATCTGGAAGAAGGGGGTGCCTGAGCTCGCCTGCTCCAGCTTCATGCGCAGGTCGAAGTGGGCATCGAAGTTGATGATGCCGATCCGGCCACGACCGGCCAGATGCAGGTTGAGGCCGCTCCAGCTGCCGAAGGCCACCTCGTGGCCACCGCCCAGCATCAGTGGGAAGTGCCCCTCATCCAGCAAGCGGGCCACCCGTTCGGCCAACCGGCCATGGGCGGCATCGAGATCGCCATCCTCGCAGTTCACGTCACCGCTGTCATAGACGGGCCGACCCAGATGCCAGGCGCTGTTGGCCAGCAGCTTGCGCACCGCCAGCGGCGCACCGGCGGCCCCGACCCGCCCCTTGTTGCGGCGCACCCCCTCGTCACAGGCAAAGCCCACCAGGACAACGCCCGGGGCGGCGTGGCCTGCTTGTGGCCAGGGTTGCACCTTGTCGTGCCAGCGCAGGGCCAGCTCGCCATCTTCCGGATCCTGACGCCCCTGCCAGACCGACATGTCGACCGGGTTGAACTTATCCATGGAGGGTCTCCTCGCCGTTGACCACCCGGCTCACCAGCTGATCGACGCCGATGAGGTAGCTGAGCTCGGCCGGATGGCCGCAGTTCCAGACCAGAAAGTCCGCCAGCATGCCGACCCTGAGCTGTCCCAGTTGCTCCTGCTCGCCAAGCGCGCGGGCGGCGTGGCGGGTCACCCCGGCCATGGCCTCCACCGGGGTCAGACCGAACAGGGTGCAGGCCATGTTCATGGCCATCCGCAGCGAGACGATGGGAGCCGTGCCCGGGTTGATGTCGGAGGAGACCGCCATCGGCACCCCCGCCTTGCGCAGCGCGGCGACCGGCGGCAGCTTGGTCTCCTTGAGGAAGTAGAAGGCGGTGGGCAGCAGGGTGGCCACCACGCCGCGATGGGCCAGCGCCTGGATCCCTTCCGGATCCAGGTACTCCAGGTGATCCACCGAGAGGGCGCCGAAGTTGGCGGCCAGCGTGCTGCCGCCCAGGTTGGAGAGCTGATCCATGTGCCCTTTCACCGCCAGACCGTATTGATCCGCCGCCAGATAGACCTGCTCGGTCTGGGCCAGCGAGAAGCCGATGTGTTCACAGAAGACGTCCACCGCATCGGCCAGGCCCGCCTCGGCGGCGGCCGGGATGATCTCCTGGCAGATGGTCTCGACCCAGGAGTCGGGGTCGTCGCGATACTCCGGCGGCACTGCATGGGCCGCCAGCAGAGTAGTCTTGACCCGGATCGGCAGCGCCTCCCCCAGTCGGCGGGCGACTCGCAGCATCTTGAGCTCGTCTTCCAGGGTGAGGCCGTAACCGGACTTGATCTCCACCGTGGTGACCCCTTCCCGGATCAGGGATTTCACCCTCGGCAGCGCCAGCTCAAACAGCTGATCCTCGCAGGCCGCGCGGGTGGCGCGCACCGTGCTGATGATGCCGCCGCCTTTGCGGGCGATCTCCGCATAGGGCACCCCCTTCTGGCGCAGTTCGAACTCTTCGGCGCGGCTGCCGGCGAAGATGAGGTGGGTGTGGCAATCGATGAGGCCGGGGGTGACCAGCTTGCCCTTCATGTCCTGCCAATGGGCGGGATAGGGGCCCTTGAGATCCTGCATCGGCACCAGGGCGTGGATCCGCCCCTCGTGAACGCCGAGGGCATGGGGTTCCAGCAGACCGTAGTCGGCCAGATCGGAGCGCAGGGTGGCGGGTGTCACGTTGAGCCAGACCCGCTCGCAGTTCAACAGTTCCTTGTTCATACCGACCTCTAAATGTATATACATTAACTTATATCCGATCTCTGACGGGAAAGAAAGGATCAAGTTCACATCTTGATAACAGCGTGTTCATTAGAGCTTAAACACAAAAAAGCCCGCCAGAGGCGGGCTTGGTCAAAAAGAATTTGTATATACAATTAGCTGAGGCTGGTCTTGGAGCTCAACTTGTAGCGGGAGCCAGGCGACAGCAAACGGGCATAGGAGACCAGATAACCGTCGGACCAGGTACGCCGATGCAGCAGCAGGCAAGGGGTGTCGACCCGCACCTGCAACAAGCCGGCCTCGCCGGCACTTGGCAGCACCGCCTCCACCACGTGCTCCATCTCGGAGAGGGGGCAGACCTCCATCAGATAGCGGTTGGGGGTCTGGCTGGCAAAATCCTGCTCACCGTACTGTGGCAGCCGCTCGGCATCGACGAAGCGCTCTTCCAGCTGCAGCGGCTCACCATCGGCCTGATGCACGATGAGACTGTGGAAGATGGGGGCGCCGACCCGCAGGCCCAGCTGCACCGCCACCTTCTCGTCGGCGGCCTGGCGCTGCAGCCGGATCACCCGGCCGCTGTACTCGCTGCCCCGCTCGGCGATCTCGTCGGCGATGTTGCGAATGGCCAGCAGCGGCGATTCGGTGCGCCTGTCCGCCACGAAGCTGCCGGAGCCGGCGGTACGCACCAGCCACCCCTCGGCCACCAGCTCGCGCAGCGCCTTGTTGACCGTCATCCGGCTCACGGCGAACTGTTCGCACAGGGCGGCCTCGGTCGGGATCCGGTCGCCCGCCTGATAGTGGCGTTCGCGGATCCCGTCCAGGATGTGCTGCTTGATCTGCAGATAGAGGGCCGGTGCCAACGGGATGCTCCTCAGCGACGGCGGTGGGGCGGACGCATGTCCGGCCAGGCGCGATAGACGTCCGGGATCTGCTCGGGCCCGCTGATGCAGAGATCGAGATCGTGCAGCAGACCGTCCTTGATGCCGTAGATCCAGCCGTGTACCGCCAGCTCCTGACCCTTGCGCCAGGCGTTCTGGATGATGGTGGTGTGGCAGACGTTGGCCACCTGCTCGGCCACGTTCAGCTCGCACAGGTAATCGAAGCGCTCGTGCTCATCCTCGATGGCATCCAGCTGCTCGCGATACTTGAAGTAGACATCCTTGATGTTGCGCAGCCAGTTGTCGATGAGCCCCAGCTCCTGGTTCTGCATCGCCGCCTTGACGCCGCCACAACCGTAGTGGCCGCAGACGATGATGTGCTTCACCTTGAGCACTTCGACCGCGTATTGCAGCACCGAGAGGCAGTTGAAGTCGGTGTGTACCACCAGGTTGGCGACGTTGCGGTGGACGAACACGTCCCCCGGCAGCAGCCCCATCAGCTGGTTGGCGGGTACCCGGCTGTCGGAGCAGCCGATCCAGAGGTATTCGGGGGCCTGCTGGGCGGAGAGGGTAGCAAAGAATTCGGGATCCTCGGCCTTGATCCGTTCCGCCCACTCGCGGTTGTTGGTAAACAAGTCGTTCAAGAGTTTCACTATCTGCTCTCCCTACTGTGGCAGTGGCGGCAACATACCATACACAAGGGTAACCAAGGCAAGGCCGACCAGATCCCCGTCAAACAAAAACAGGGCCATCAGGCCCTGTTTTTATGGGAGGAAGCATCAGGCTTCCATGGCATCTTTCAGCTTCTTAAGCGCGTTCTTCTCAAGTAGACGAACCCGTTCGACGCACAGGCTTATGCTTCCATCGCATCCTTCAGCTTCTTGAGGGCGTTTTTCTCAAGCTGACGCACCCGCTCGGCGGAGACGCCGTAGGTATCGGCCAGCTCCTGCAGGGTGGTCTTGCTGTCATCGTCGAGCCAGCGGGCACGGATGATGTGCTGGCTGCGCTCGTCCAGGGTAGCCAGGGCCGAACTCAGGCGACGGGTCGCGTGATCGTCCCAATTGTCGTTCTCGATGGTAGCCGCCAGATCGGAGGATTTGTCCTCCAGATAGTGAACCGGCGCAAAACCGCCCTCTTCTTCGTCATCGCCGACCAGATCGAACGCCTGATCGTAGTTGCTCATGCGCGCTTCCATCTCGGTGACGTCGGCGGCGGAGACGCCGAGGTCGGCAGCCACGGCCTGCACCTCTTCGTGGTTCAGCCAGCCCAGACGTTTCTTGGATTTGCGCAGATTGAAGAACAGCTTGCGCTGGGCCTTGGTGGTCGCCACCTTGACCATGCGCCAGTTGCGCAGTACGTATTCGTGAATTTCGGCCTTGATCCAGTGCACGGCAAAGGAGACCAGGCGCACGCCGACACTCGGGTCGAAACGCTTGACCGCCTTCATCAGGCCGATGTTGCCTTCCTGCACCAGGTCGGCCTGGGGCAGGCCGTAGCCGGCATAACTCTTGGCGACATGAACGACAAAGCGCAGGTGCGACATAACGAGCTGACGGGCAGCCTCGAGATCGCCACCCTGCTGCAAACGCTCAGCCAGTTCACGCTCTTCCTCTGCGCTCAGCACCGGAATCGAGTTTACTGCCTGGATATAGCCTTCCAGACTACCTTGCGGAATCAGAGCCATAGTGCGCTGCAATGAAGTTCCCATGTTCTACCTCTTACTTTTCAATCGAATCAGTCTAACACCCTGAGAGGGCCTGTCTACTGACCGGACGCCATTCTGCGGCCTGCATCAAACATGCTGAACATGTTTGGACCGGGGTTATCTTAGGCCGGCAGGATGAATCATGAATGAACAGTCAAAAAAAGGGGGTCACAATAAAGGACCCCCGAAAAGTAGCATGCTAAGTCCATTGTTGCGGAGCTCGCAACCTTCACATGCTTGCCAAGTCAGACGAGCAAGGCATAGGGGCCACACCCGTATAAATTCTTCAGCATTTGTAGACTGCTTATAAATCAGAAGGTTCACAGGATCCAGAGAAGATCCCGAAGATCGGCAATGTTCAGATTACTCCCAGAACGGCGGCCGTGCCAGAAACGGCCACTCTTTTACTTGATCCAGGTCGCAAAATCCAGCGCTTTAAAACGCTGATAAATTAATCAGGACGGTTCGATGTCGCGAATGTGACGATGGACCGAAAACCAGGAGGCGATCAGCCCCAGCAAGGCGCCCAGCAGGATCAGGTTGATCCCGTCCACCGCCCCCATCCCCACCAGCCGGAAGTTGCTGTTGTAGAGGCCGGCCAGCTCCTTCACCACCCCTTCGCTCCAGATCACCATCACCTCGGTCAACCACCAGGCCAGCATGCCACCGATGACCCCGAACCAGATGCCGGTATAGAGGAAGGGGCGATGGATGAAGGCATCGGTCGCCCCCACCAGCTTGAGTACTTCGATCTCGGAACGCTGGTTGAGAATATTCAGCCTGAGCGTGTTGCCGACGATCAGCAGCACGGCGGAGAGCAGCAGCACGGCGATGCCGGTGATGGTGTGGCGCAGCAGGTTCATGATCCCCTGCAGCCGGGTCAGCCACTGCAGATCCAGCTTGCCCTGTTCCACCCCGTCTTCGTTGTTGAGCTTGTTGAGCAGCTCGGCCGCCCCTTCCGGGTTCTGCCAGCGCGGATCCGGGATCACGCTCAGCACCGGTGGCAGCGGGTTGCTGTCGAGGTAGTCGAGCGCATCGCCAAACCCGGAGATCTCGCGAAACTCCTTGAGCGCCTCATCCCGGCTCATGTAGGTGACCGACTCCACCTCCGGGTAGAGCAGGATCCGCTGTTTCATGTCGAGGATGTTCTGCTCGGGCAGATCCTTGCGCAGATAGAGGGAGATCTGGGAGCTGGTCTGCCAGCTGCCCTCTACCACCTCGGCGTTTTTCAGCAGCACGTGGAAGCAGGAGGGCAACGCCAGGCTGACCCCCAGCACCGCCAGCGTCATCAGCGAGGCGAGCGGGTTGCGCCACAGCTCCCCCAGGCTGGAAAAAGCCTGCCGGGCATGGTCGACCCAGTACATCATGAAGCGCCGTAGCGGTGGCTGTTTATGACGAACGATAGCCATCAGAGCTCCTCCCCTGCCGAATACATGCGACCCGCCTTGAGGGTCAGGGTGCGATAACGCATGCGGGCGATCAGCCCCAGATCGTGGGTGGCAATCAGCACGGAGACGCCGAAGCGGTTGAACTCCTCGAACAGTCGCATGATGTCCATGGAGAGCTGGGGATCCAGGTTGCCGGTCGGCTCATCCGCCAGCAGCAGCGGCGGCTTGTTGACGATGGCGCGGGCGATACCGACCCGCTGCTGTTCCCCGCCGGAGAGCATGCGCGGCTGGTAGCGTTCCTTGCCGAGCAGCCCAACCTTGTCGAGCGCCGCCGCCACCCGTTTGTTGATGTCCGCATGGCTGTAGCCGTCGATCACCAGCGGCAACGCCACGTTGTCGAACACGGTGCGGTCCATCAGCAGCCGGTGATCCTGGAAGATCATGCCGATCTGGCGGCGCACGTAGGGGATCTCCCCCCGCTTGATATGGCTGACATCGTCGCCATGAAAGAAAACACGGCCGTCGGTGGGCCGTTCCATCACGCTGATGAGCTTGAGGAGGGTACTCTTGCCTGCACCCGAGTGCCCGGTCAGGAAGGCCATCTCCCCCTTGCGCAGGTGAAAACTGACCTTCTGCAGCGCCTGATGGCCGCCGCTGTAGACCTTGCTGACCTTGTCAAAACGGATCATAACGGTTCCCTGACAGTGACCAACCCCGACCAGGGTCGGGGCTGGGGGCGCACGACTCGCGGCGCCCGAGCTTGCTCATCGCGAAGGAGATCACTCCTCGCGACTGAAAAGCGCCTCGATGAAGTCGTTGGCGACGAACGGACGCAGATCGTCGATCCCCTCGCCCACCCCGATGTAGCGGATCGGGATCTGGAACTTGTCGGCCACCGCGAAGATGACGCCGCCCTTAGCGGTGCCGTCCAGCTTGGTGAGGGTGATGCCGGTCAGGCCCACCGCCTCGCTGAACAGCTTGGCCTGACTCAGGGCGTTCTGGCCGGTGCCTGCATCCAGAGTCAGCATGATCTCGTGGGGCGCCGCATCGTCCAGCTTCTTCATCACCCGCACCACCTTCTTGAGCTCTTCCATCAGGTTGCTCTTGTTCTGCAGGCGGCCGGCGGTGTCGGCGATCAATACGTCGGCGCCGCGGGAGCGGGCAGCCTCGATGGCGTCATAGATGACGGAGGCGGAGTCGGCGCCGGTATGCTGGGCAATGACCGGAATGTTGTTGCGCTGACCCCACACCTGCAGCTGCTCGACGGCGGCGGCACGGAAGGTATCGCCGGCGGCCAGCATCACGCTCTTGCCCTCGGCTTGGAACTGCTTGGCCAGCTTGCCGATGGTAGTGGTCTTGCCGACGCCGTTCACGCCCACCATCAGGATCACGTAAGGCTTCTTGCTGGTGTCGATCACCAGTGGCTGCTCGACCTTGGCCAGCATCTCCCCCATGTCCTGCTTGAGCAGGCCATACAGTGCCTCGGCATCCTTAAGCTGCTTGCGATCCGCGTGCTGCACCAGCCCCTCGATGATGCGGCTGGTGGTATCGACACCGAGATCGGCGGTCAGCAGTTGGGTCTCCAGCTCTTCAAACAGCTCGTCGTCGATCTTCTTGCCACGGAACAGGCCGAAGAAACCGGAGCCGATATTCTCCCTGGTGCGCACCAGACTGCGCTTGAGGCGGGCGAAGAAGCCCTCCCGCTGCGGCTTCTCCTGGGTGTCGTCGTCCACCTTGGCGGCCAGCGGCAGGGCGGCCAATGCGGCGGCCTCAGCCTCCATCTCGGCGACCAGGCGCAGATCTTCCGCTCGCTGGGCCTCTTTGGCGAGACGGGCTTCCTCGGCAGCCTGCGCTTCGGCGGCAATACGCGCCTCTTCCGCGGCGCGGACTTCGGCAGCAATACGGGCTTCTTCTGCGGCTCGGGCTTCGGCAGCAATACGGGCTTCTTCTGCGGCACGGGCCTCGGCAGCAATACGCACCTCTTCCACGGCGCGGGCCTCGGCAGCAATACGGGCCTCGGCAGCACGGGCCTCTTCTGCAGCGCGGGCTTCGGCAGCAATACGGGCCTCTTCTGCGGCACGGGCTTCGGCAGCAAAGCGAGCCTCTTCTGCGGCGCGGGCCTCGGCAGCAACACGAGCTTCTTCTGCGGCGCGGGCCTCGGCGGCCATGCGGGCTTCTTCTGCGGCGCGGGCCTCAGCGGCAATGCGAGTCTCTTCTGCAGAGCGAGCCTCGGCGGCAATACGAACTTCTTGCGCAGCCTTGAGCTCGGCAGCAACACGGGCAGCCTCTTGAGCCTGTGCCTCGGCAGCGGCACGCTCCTCTTCGGCCAGCAGGGCTTCATTGACGATCACCGGCTCCAGATCGGAGGCACACTCCTCCACCACCAGCGGACCATGGTCATCCAGCTCGGCAGGTGGGCAGCAATCATCATGCAAAACGGAATTCTGTGCGCTGGCGGGCACTTCGGCCGCCACGGCTGGCGTAGGATCGGAAACGGGAGCGGGGGCAGCAGCGACCTCAGGCTCAGCGGTAATCGGGGTGGCTTGCGGTGTCTGGACAGCCTCAGCCTCTTCTTTCTTGCGGCCGAAACCCAGCCAGGAAAACAAACCTTTTGCCATCTAAAAATACTCACATCAAAGGCTGACTGCTAAGATAGCCGTCCCTCGGCGGGTCGGCATAAAAATGAACCGCCTTATACTACCACTTTATTTTCTGACGACGAAACGCGATGCCCAGAGTGAAATCCAGCCGTAACGGCCCGAGCAAGAGCCCAGCCCCGCAGGGGAAATCGGGCTTTGTAAGAATCATCAGCGGTCAGTGGCGAGGCCGCAAACTGCCGGTCAGGGATGTGGAAGGACTCAGACCCACCACGGATCGCGTCAAGGAGACCATCTTCAACTGGCTGGCCCCTCATGTCCGTGGCACCCGCTGTCTGGATCTGTTCGCCGGCAGCGGCGGCCTGGGGCTGGAGGCGCTGTCGCGCTATGCCGAGCAGGTCACCCTGATCGAGATGGACAAGGGCGCCGCCGACCAGATCAAGAAGAACCTGACCACCCTCGGCAGCAGCCAGGGCCAGGTGATCCAGTCCGATGCCGTCAGCTGGCTGCAGGGGCCGGCCACGCCGTTCGATCTGGTGTTTCTGGATCCCCCTTTTCGCCGCGAACTGCTGCCTCAGGTGTGCGAGCTGCTGGAGCAACGCGGCTGGCTGGCACCGGATGCCCTCATCTATCTGGAGCGGGAGAAGGAGATGGCCGATCTGCCGCTGCCGGCCAGCTGGCAACTACTCAAGGACAAACAGGCAGGCCAGGTCTGCTATCAGCTCTATCTGCGAGACACCAAGCATGACGCTGCAGTTTAAAGGGGGGAGATGGGCGCGGTGCCCCTCCCCGTCAATTTGGACAACGGCTCAAGGACAAGCGGGTCGATCAAATCAAGTCTGCTATCAACTCTATCTGCGGGAGGTAAACGATGAAGCGGGTGTTTAATCTGTTGGCGATGGGCCTGATCCTGTTCTTCTGGTTCGGCGTGCTGGTCAGCCTGATCGCCCCGCTGCCGGGCAAGCTCAACGGCTTTCTGCCGGTGTGCGGCGTGATCGTGGCCCTGATGCACTGGGTGCAGGCCAGCATGGTCAAGGCAGCCTGCAAGCCCTACTTCGCGATGAGCCGGCTCGAGTTCACCCAGGTGCTGGTATTCGGGGTGTTCGGCATGGTGGAGATCCGCGCCAGGCTGCAGGCCATCGTCGATGCCAAACAGCGCGGCACAGACAACAAAGCCGGGTGATCCCGGCTCTGTCATGGTGGTTCTGGAAGGAGTGCTGGTCACTCCTTCTCTTTTTTCCCCACGCTGATGCCGAGCTTGATGGAGAGCACGGCCAGCAGCAGCAACATCATGATCAGCGAGAAGAAGTTGCTGCCAAGCTCGGGGTACTGCACCTTGACCAGCGCCGAGTGGCCAAACACCCCGATGAAGAAGCAGAGCAGCATGCAAACGGGTGTGTTGCCCTCCAGCGAGACATGACGGTAGTGCTGGTAGAGCTGATAAGCAGCCAGCACCAGGGCGATCATCGGGAAGAAGGAGAAGGGCACTACCGACTCCGACAAGACCGTCAGGGAGGCATCACCACAGATGCCGATGAGCAGGGCCAGCAGCAGGGGTTTCTTCGGGATCGGGTTCTGATCATGCATGGAGCTGTCCATCCTTTGACTTAAGAGAGAGGTTCACGGCGCTTCTGGTTCTGGACCTCGGCACCCATGGCGATCATGCGCAGCTGACGGATGGTGCGATCGGACAGGGCCCGGCACTCCTCGCTGGTCATGTCGAGGGCATCGGCACCGGCGCTGAAGACGATGGTCACCATGGCTTCGGCCTGGATGTAGGCCTCTTCCCGCGGCGCCCCCGTGGTGGCCTCGAGGTAATCGGTCAGCTCGGCGATGAAGTGCTGGATCTCCCGCGCCACCGCCTGCCGGAATGCCGCCGAGGTGCCGGAGCGCTCGCGCAGCAGCAGCCGGAAGATGTTCGGGTTGTTCTCGACGAACTCCATGAAGGTCTGCACCGAGGTACTGATGACGCTGCCCCCCCCGGCGATGCGCTGGCGCGCCTGGCGCATCAGCTGACGCAGGGTCAGGCCGCCTTCATCCACCAGGGTCAGCCCCAGCTCCTCCATGTCGCGAAAGTGACGATAGAAGGAGGTGGGCGCGATGCCGGCCTCCCGCGCCACTTCCCGCAGGCTGAGGTTGGAAAAACTGCGGTTGGCGCACAGTTGGCTGAACGCCGCCTCGATCAGAGTACGCCGGGTTTTTTCTTTTTGTTGCGCGCGAATACCCACGAAAACAGTCACCTTCAGGTTATCGAGGCCAAATGATAACCCGAAGGCTGCGCCAGGATCAGGTTTGTCTCCTACTTTTTTACCATTGACCCGAATTCTGGCTGCATGGAGAATGGCGCACAGCTGTTCGCTGAAAGGAACCGAGTGAGATGGAACGCCCCCCGATCATCATGACCAACACCCTGCTCTTTGCCCTCTCCGGGCTGACTGCACTGATCGCCGTGCCCTGGTACGGCATGACCCATGGCTATGACCTCTGGCAGTGGGGCAGCTTCCTGCTGCTGTTCTGCTATTGCGGCATCTCCATTACCGCCGGCTACCACCGGCTCTGGTCCCACAAGGCCTACAAGGCACACCCGATCCTGCAGTGGATCTTCGCCATCGGCGGTGCCCTCGCCCTGCAAAACTCGGCCCTGCACTGGTCTTCCGACCATCGTCGTCACCATCGCCACGTGGATGACAACCAGCAGGATCCCTACAGCGCGGGACGCGGTTTCTGGTACTCCCACATCGGCTGGATGCTGCGTGAATATCAGGGCGACACCTATCACGACTACAGCAATGTGCGGGATCTGCAGAACAACCCCATCGTCGTTTTCCAGCACAAGCACTATCTGGCGCTGACCCTGGCCACCAACATCGGCATCCCACTGCTGCTGGGGCTCGTCCACGGCGATCTGCTCGGCATGTTGCTGCTGGCCGGGGTACTGCGCATGGTGATGACTCATCACACCACCTTCTTCATCAACTCGCTGGCCCACATCTGGGGCAGCCAGCCCTTCACCGACCGCAACAGCGCACGGGACAACGGCATCCTGGCTTTCTTCACCTTCGGCGAGGGTTACCACAACTTTCATCACCTGTTCGAGAACGACTATCGCAACGGCATCCAATGGTGGCAGTTCGATCCCACCAAATGGCTGATCCGCAGCGCCTCCTGGTGCGGGCTGACCCGGGATCTGCGCGCCTGTCCGGAAGAGCGGATCGAGCAGGCCAGGCTGGAGATGCAGCTGAAACGGGCCCAGGCCAAGTTGCGCAAGCAGGATGACAGGGAGCTGTGGCAGGCCCTGCTGCAGGAGGAGTACGACAAGCTGAACCAGCAGTTGCAGCACTACTACGCCAGCCGCAAACGCCTGCTGGAGCAGCGCAAGCGCAAGGCACTGGCCCGCTACGACCAACTGAAGCTGCAACTGGAGTATCGCAATCTGCACGATGCCTTCATCGCCGCCAAACGCAACTGGAGCCGACTGCTGGCCGGCATCGCCTGACCCTGGAACGTCGGGCTTAACAAAGAAAAAGACCGCCAATCGGCGGTCTTTTTCTGGGCGCTACTCAGACAGCGAGCCATAAAAAATGGCTATGTCCCAATTACGTGTTGCATGGGGCGCCCCAGCGCCTCATGCAAGCAACGTGAGATATTCACTTCCCGCCCATAGCGCTCCAACATCCTTCGCCAACCCAGATAATTCCTCAGATAGTGGGTCGCTACCCCATGGAACCGCTCCATCCACTCCTTCAATCGCCTGTGGTACCCGTTCACATGTTGGATGTGATATGCACCCACCACCCGCTCGATTGCGCACCACTTGGTGTGTTATCCCCAGTCCCTCGCTGAAACTCGCATACACCCCGGCACCATCGCTGCACAGGACGGCATCCGGGGTTATAAGCGGCTCAAGCACCGCCTTCACTGCCCTGGCATTCAGCTGTTCCAACTGAAAATCGGCCAGATGGCCTGCTCGGTCTTGCACCACCATCACCGGGATGTAATCCGGCCCTGTGCCTCGGGTACGGCCTTTGCCGCCACGATGGCGGGCCGGGCGGGGCGGGGTAATCCGCGCTGTCCTTTGAATGACTCCAGGAAGAAGGTCTCATCGACCTCGACGATGCCCTCCTCCCTTACTGCTTGGTGGCTAGCCATGGCCTTCAGGAAACGGTGACGCCACAAAAAGGCGGTGTTTTTGCAGACCCCGCAGCGGAGGGCGGCTTGTCGGACGGCCAGACCGTCGATGAGGGCCTGTGCATAATCTTCCCAGCACGCGGCCTTGCGCAATCTGGCCAAGGGGGTGTTGGTGAGAACGGAACTGGTGCGCAAACACTGCTTGCAGCGATAACGGCGCAGCCCTCGAGACCAGCCCCAGGGAGCCAGTTGTGTGGCCTCGGCCTGGCAGTGAGGGCAGCATTGGCATGCGGGAAGTTGAGTGGCCAACGAGGTGATGGGGTGAGGGGTGGTGAGTTCATGTTGAGCGAGACGACGCTGACGCAAAGTGAGCAATGGGAAGAGGGACAGTAGCTGTTGAAAGGCTTGGGTATCCATGGTGGAGGCCCCCAAGGTGATGACCTACTTCAAGGTTAGCCTTTCAACACATAACTGGGACTTAGCCTAAAAAATGGGGTGACACTCGCATGTCACCCCCTCGCAAATAGCATGTTCCATATTGGAATCCGGTCCTGCCGGGCTCTGCTCCTGTTTCCTGAGTTTCCGCTACCCATCTGAAGCAGGTGCCTGCTGGAGCAATCCAGTCGGCCAGTTCCCTTCACGACCCTCTTCCGCACGGCGGCAAGCCACCGTGTTGTCCTTGCAGTTGAAATATTACGCAGATAAATAAAATAAAAAACCGTTTTATGCGCCCATGTATGCAAGCCGCAACCCTTCATGGAACTTTCGCCAAAAAACAATCTGATTAAAAACAATACGATAAACCAGTTCATCGTCATAGGATGGCAAACGTTATCCTCGAAGGCGCACAAGGCTTTGCGAGATCTCGCACACGCTCGGCCCGCTCATAGCCAGCGCTGCAGCGGCAACCAGTCACTGACCCTGGCCAGCAGGCGGCGCAGGGTGGAGGGCGGGGCCGCCACCGAGTGGGAGGAGCGTTGCTGCCAGGTCGCCAGCCACTGCTGCAACTCGGCACACAATGCGGGACAAGCCAGATGCAGCACCAGCTCGGTGTTGAGCAGCAGAGAGCGTGGATCCAGATTGAAGCTGCCGAGCAGCGCCTCCTCCTCCCCCACCAGGATCAACTTGGCGTGCAGACTGAGCGACTCCCCCTCCAGCTCCGACAGCGCGATACCCTGCCGTATCAGCCAGGGGCGGTGACGGCGATAGGCGCCGTACACCAGCGGCACATCCGTGCTGGCCAGGGAGTTGGTCAGGATGTCAATGTTCACCCCCGCCTGCCGCTGCTGCCTGAGCCGGCGGCGCAGCCCCCGGGTCAGGATGAGATAAGGGGTGACCAGACTCAGCGTGCCTTGATTGTCGGCCAGCTTGCGCCAAAGCAGGCGTGCGGTGGTGGGTCGAGATACCAGCCCCTTGCCCGGTCGATCAAACCACACTTCTGCCTGTCCGGCATGCCAGCGCAGGGGGACGGGTTCGGGGTCGAACAGGCTGGCAGGCAGGTCATAGACGGCCGCCACCTGCGGCTCGTTAATGGTCAGCAGAAAGTCGTTCACCACCTGCACCTCGGCCCGTTGCAACGGGCGCCGCAGCAGACGGCGGATCGGGTGGCTCCAGCGGCTGCGCCAGAATTGATCGAACCCCTGCTCGGCCCGCTGGCAAAGCTGGCCGCGGCAGGCGAGATCCAGATCGACGAACTGGGGCGCCCCACCGAGCCCGAAGTAACGGTCCCCGATGTTGCGACCGCCGATCACCGCCTGACTGCCGTCCACCAGCAGCAGCTTGTTGTGCATGCGGTGATTGATGCGGCGAAAGCTGAGCAGCCCTTCCAGCAGCAGGGTCAGCGGTCGCCAGCCGCGCAGCCAGAAGGGATTGAACAGGCGCACCTCGATGCCCGGCTGATGGGCCACCATCTCCAGAAAGCGGTTGTCGCCGGCATAGAGGTCATCGATGAGCAGTTGTACCCGCACCCCGCGCCGGGCGGCATGCAGCAACTCGGACAACAGCAGCTTGCCGCTGCTGTCCTCCTCCCAGCTGTAGTACTGGGCCTGGATCCGGCTTCTGGCGCCGCGGATCAGCTGACAGCGCAGCTTGAGCGCCAGCTCGGGCTGGTCTATCAGAGCGAATTCAGCGGGGATCATGGCGTCATCCGCCTGTCATGAGGAAATGGCATAACGCTGGCTAAGGGCCTCGTAGCAACAGGATGAAGGAATTTACCATGGAACTCACGGATCGCCCCGCCATCAGTCACAGACCGCAGGTCAGTGAGCCGAATCCCTCGCCGAGCGGCCAGCTGGCCCCCTGGTATCTGCAACATAGGGATCAGGCCTGGCAGCCCTTCGCCCCGCCCGCCCAACCACACTAGCAGGACGTCAGGGCTGGGCCACCGCCTCGATGGCGGCCGCCTTGCCCTCCAGCTGGGGCAGGCTGAAACGGTAGGCCACATAGTACTTGTAGATGGTGCTGACATAGTTGATGGGCCCCTGGCCCACCTCATTGGCCACCAGCTGCTCCACGTTGCCGAACCAGACGTTGGGATCCAGCCCGGCGGCCTCGGCCTTGGCCCTGAGCGCCTGTACCCGGTTCGGGCCGGCATTGTAGGCCGCCAGCGCAAACAGGTGGCGGTTGAGCACATCCAGCTTGGGATCATTGAAATAGGTGTCGAGGATCAGCCGCATATAGCGGCAAGCCGCCTCCACATTGCCCTCCAGACTGGCAAGCCGGGCGCCGCGAATGCCCACCTCGCCACCGGTACTCGGCAACAGCTGCATGATCCCCACCGCCCCCCGTTCGGAACGGATGTTGGCATTGAGCCCCGACTCCTTGTAAGCCAGCGCCGCCAGCATCAGCCAGTCCAGCCGGTACTTGTCGGCCTGCTGCTCCAGCACCTTGCGGATGGTCGACAGCCTGCCCAGCGGATCCGGCGCCAGTATGTTGCTCATCTGGTCGTTGCGCGCCAGCAGACGGCGCAAAGCCATGTCGCTGTAAAGGGTGCGCTTGCCGGCATCGGCCAGATAGTCGTTGACCGCCTTGAGCAGTTCGGGACTGTTGTTGCGCAGGGCCCAGGCGCTGCGGCCGTTGTCTCGCAGCGGGATCAGCTTGTGGGCCCGCAGCCCGCTGATCATGCCGAGCCAGATCCGCCCCTTGAAGCTGTCGGTCACGGTGAGCGGTATGATGCCGGCCGCCACCATCTCCAGCAGATCCCCGTCCTGCAGATATTCAGGCACCGTCTCGATATAGATGGGCGGCAGCCCCAACTCGCGAAACAGCCAGTTGAGCTGGCGCAGGCTCTCGTAATAGCTGGAGCTGGCCCGCACCCAGACCCGCCGACCGGAGAGCTGGGTGATGCGGTTGAAGGTCGGCAGGCTGTGCTGGCTCACCACCCACTCTTCGATGGGGGCGATCACCGGGTTGGAGAAGGTCACCTGTTCGCGCCGGGTCGGCGTCACCGTCATGTTGGCGGCCACCAGATCCCCTCGCCCCTCGGTGAGGTAGTCCAGCAGCTTGTCCTGGCGCACCGGGATGTAGATGATCTTGAGTTTGATCTTCTCTTTGGCCAGGTAGGTCTGATTCAGCCAGCGCTCGAACCCCTGCAGCTGGTTGACCAGGATGCCGTGCTGGGCTCCCTTGTCGAAGAAGAAGAAACCCCGCTCATAGACCACCAGGGCCCTGAGTTCTTTCTTTTGCAATATGCTGGCGAGATCCCCGGGCTGGGGTAGCCGTTGCGGCTTGAGATCCGCTGCCAGCAGCGGCAGCGCACACAGAGCGAGCAGACCCCAAAGCCAGCGCCGTCTCATGATGCAAGCGCCTGCGGTTGCTTCGAAGCGAGCGGGTGCTCGTCAAACGGATGGCGAACAAAGGTGGGGAAAATGGCGAAGAGCCAGCGCTGAACCATGATGAGATCGCCTTCTGTTGGCCGACTCGCGTCGGGCAAAACCGTCTGTGGGATAACTAACTATAGAACGCGGACCCACAGCAGAAGGGTCAACACGGCAGGCAAGCCTGCCGTGTCATCAGCAGGCTCAGATAGAGCGGGCACGCATCTCGAAAATGAGTTTTTCGGCGGTGCAGGTGAATTGCAGGCGGGCTTTCAGGATCACGCCGTTGGCGCCCTGACTGAGTTCGCTGCTGCTTGTAGCTTCGGCAGTGACCTGCTTGGCCAGCGCCTCGTAGGCGGCCAGCTTGGCGCGCGCATCGGCTTCTGCAGCGGCCTCGATCACCAGCTCCATCACATCGTCACCTTCGCCGATGATGGTACCAATTTCGGCGAAACAGCCGCAGCTGTCACAGGTCTCGTTCAATTCCACTTTCTCTTCTACGGACATCATTCAACTCCCACTTATTTCGGCTGTGATTCATCGTCACGCAAGGCTTTGCGAAAATCCCTGATGGCGGTGCCCAGATCTTCCCCGGCGCCAGCCAGGCGTTTGCTGCCAAACACCACGACCACGACGACGAGCAGGATCAACAAATGCCAGATATGAATTCCACCGAGTCCCATAGGGATACTCCTGACTGATAGATACCGATTGTTTGTATCAAAAGAAGGCGCAAAGATTGTTGGGCAAAATCAAGACAGGTGCAAGTTTGCAAATAAATCACTCAAAAAATACGGCGACCCAGGGTCGCCGTATTGCTTGATGCTACTTGTCCCCTCAACCACTACATCCTGTACCAGCCGCCATCGAAGGCGAGAGACGTTTCGAGCATAAATTCGCCTAGATATGAAAACAAATGGTATAAATTCATCTAAGAATTGAAGAGGATTCATATCATGTTGCTGGAACAGTTGGGGCGCATCGACCTCAATCTATTGATTATCCTGCAAGTATTACTGGAAGAGCGGAACGGCAGCCGGGCGGCCCGTCGGCTGCACCTGAGCCAGTCTGCCGTCAGCAAGGCGCTCGGCCGGCTGCGGGAAACCTTCGACGACCCCCTGTTCGTGCGCTCGGCCTACGGGCTGGAACCCACCGCTCGCGCCCTCAGCCTGCAGCAGCAACTGCAGCCCATCCTGCTGTCGCTCGACAACCTGATCCAGCCACCGGATTTTGACCCGACCACCACCGAGCGAGAGTTCGTCATCGCCAGCATGGACAGCGCCTTCACCCTGTTCGCCCCGCTCTACCTGAGCGAGCTGAAACGGCAGGCCCCCGGCATCCGGCTGCGCTACGAGGAGTGGACCGAGAACAGCCTGACCGAGATGAGCCAGGGTCAGGTGGACATCGCCTTCACGGTGCGGGAGAACTGCATCAACTCGGACTTTCGGCTCGACACCCTGCCCAACGCCATCTGCCAGCGGCTGCTCGCCATCGACGATCTGACCTGCCTGGTGCAGCACGACCACCCCGCCCTGCACGAACCCGAGTGGGATCTCACCCGCTACCTGGCCTATCCCCACGTGCAGACCTATTGCGAGGGGCGCGATCGCTGGATGCTGGATCACAAGCTGGCGGAGCAGGATCTCTATCGCCGCATCGAGGCGACCGTGCCCTCCTTCGAGGCGGCGCTGCGGATGGGCATGCACTCGGACATGATAGTGACCCTCTCCCGGCTCTACGCCCGCCACGCCACCCAGGTCTATCCGCTGGTGCCGCTGCCGCTGCCCATCGCCCTCGACAGCATCTCCCACCTGCTGATCTGGCATCAGCGCCATGAGGAGGATCCGGGCCACCGCTGGCTGCGGGAAACCCTGCTGACCCTCATCATGGGCAAGCTGGAGCCCACTGCTGCCGAACCGTCCTGATATCAGTACCGGGCCGAAAGACCCTGACGGTCACAACGCCGGATCACAGGCAAAAAAACGGGGCTCGTCGAGCCCCGTGTCTTTTCTGTTGGCCGGTCAGTTCTGACCGGTTACCGCCAGGTAGTGGTGCACCCCGTCGAGCAGCATCTGCACCGAGATCATCACCAGCAGCATGCCCATCAGACGCTCCACCGCGGTGAGTCCTCGCTCACCCAGCAGCTTGTTGAATACCTCGTAGAACATCAGGATCACCGCGCTGGCGCCCCAGGCCATCAACAGCGCCAGCGACCAGTCCGCCATCCGGGTCGGCTCCTGGTTGGCCAGCAGCAGCAAGGACGCTAGGATCGAGGGGCCGGCAATCATGGGGATGGCCATGGGCACCAGGAAGGGCTCCTCACCCGCGGCCAGCCCGGTCACTCCGCCCTCACTCGGGAAGATCATCTTGATGGCGATGAGGAACAGGATGATGCCGCCGGCGATGCTGACCGCCTCCTGCCGCAGGTTGAGGAAATTGAGGATCTGCTGGCCGACGAACAGGAAGGCCATCATGATCACCAGTGAAAACAGCAGCTCCCGCATCATCACCTTGCGGCGCCGCTTGGGATCGATATGACGCAGGATCGACAGGAAGACCGGCAGGTTGCCCAGCGGATCCATGATCAGAAACAACATGACGGCAGCGGAGAAAGTGTCCATACAACGCCCAGGCTAAGCCTTCAACAAAAGGAGGGGAAAGAGGGCGAAATATAACAAAGGCGGCGGGATTCGGCGAGCACGGCGGGCGCTCGCCGGCGGGGATCAACCGTGGTTGCAGATCTTGTCGACATGAGTCTGGAAACCCTGCTCCGATTCGATGAACTTGCCGCGCTTGGCCAGGAAGTCGATCAGAGCCTCGGCATCCATCTCGCTGGCGCTGCAGGTGTGGAAACGGGCCTCGGCGCCGAAGCGCTCGTCGATGGCCTGCTTGAGGCTGGCCCGGGTAAACTGGCCGCCATGCGCCAGCATCATCTCCATCACTTCGTGACCGTGTACCGATTGAGTCATTGCAAACCTCTTGAATAGACATATTTGATGCCTATTAAATCCTGCCCCACTGCCGACGACCTTGATATAGGCCAACAAATTGCCGATTTCCCTGCGTCCGTACTGGTGATGGCCGCGGCTTTGTCGATAATGTGGCAACCTGAGCAGGGGATGGCTACACTAACGCCCCTTTTTGCCACCGCAGACCGAATATAAGGACATTGGCGTCATGCTGTTCCATGGACTGGCTTTCAAGCCCTGGCGGATCTGGACCCGCCGCCCGCTCTGGTTGAAAACCCTGCTCGGCATGCTGACGGGGATCGGGCTCGGCGCCGGTTTCAGCGAGCAGGCGTTGCTGCTCAAGCCCATCGGCGTGCTGTTCGTCAACACCATCCAGATGCTGATGGTGCCCCTCATCTTCTGTTCGGTCATCGCCGGCCTCACCTCGCTGCTCAAGGGCAAGACCCTCGATCGGATCGCCGGCAAGGCTATCGGCCTCTACCTCTGCTCCACCGCCGTCGCCATCTGCATCGGCCTGATGATGGGCTGGCTGCTGGAGCCCGGCATGGGCGCCAACATGGGGCCCTATGAGCGGGTCGGCATGGCGGAGTCCCCCACCCTGGCCAGCGTGCTGAGCCACCTGGTGCCGCGCAACCCGGTGCAGGCCATGGTGGACGGCAAGATCCTGCAGGTGATCGTGTTCGCGGTGGCCCTCGCCCTCGCCCTCAACGCCACCGGTCGGCGCGGCCGCCCCGCCATCCTGTTCTTCACCTCGCTGGCGGAGGGGATGTTCAAGCTGACCCAGATGGTGATGGCGCTGGCCCCTTACGGCGTCTGCGCCCTGATGGCCTGGATGACCGGCAAGTACGGCATGAGCCTGCTGCTGCCGCTGCTCAAGGTGATCGGCGCCGTCTACCTCGGCTGCCTGCTGCACGTGCTCGGCGTCTACAGCAGCCTGCTGCTCCTGCTGGCCCGCCTCAATCCGCTGCACTACTTCAAGAGCATCGTCGATGCCCAGGCGGTGGCCTTCACCAGCAGCTCCAGCAACAGCACCCTGCCCATCAGCCTGGCCTGCGCCGAGCGCCGGCTCGGGGTCTCTCCCGCCATCACCGCCAAGGTGCTGCCCATCGGCGCCACCATCAACATGGACGGCACCGCGCTCTATCAGGGGGTGACCGCCCTGTTCGTGGCCCAGGCCTTCGGGGTGGATCTGCACATGGTGGATTACCTGACCATCATCAGCATCGCCACCCTGGCCAGCATCGGCACGGCGGGTACGCCGGGCACCGGCCTGATGCTGTTGACGCTGACGCTGACCGCGGTGGGACTGCCGCTGGAAGGGGTGGCACTGATCGCCGGGATCGACCGGATCCTCGACATGGCGCGCACCACGGTCAACGTCTCCGGCGATATTCTGGTATCCGTGTTGATTGCCCGCAGCGAGCGGGAGCTGGATCTGGCGACCTATCACGACGCCAGCGCGGGCGAGGACATCGACTTCACCCTGCGCTGAGGCAGGGCGAGCGATTAATTTTCGTGGGGATCGTGGTGGCAGCGCCAGCAGACATCGAAGTTGGCGCCGTTCTCCTCCCCGCATTGACCACACAGCCAGCCGTTGCCCTGGCGCTGCTGATAGCGCTCGATGACCCGCCCTGCCTTGCTGCGATCCTGTTCGCGCACCATCAGGGTCACCTGCAGCAGGTCCACCGGCAGTTCGCCCAGGGCGCCCGACAGCGCCTCGCCATTGAGCCGCACCGGCACCCCCTCCACTTCCAGCGCCCCTTTCAGGGCATGGGCCTCCAGCGAATGGGAAGCCCGATACAGATTGATCCAGTGATCCATGTCTTCCCCCTCAGATTCACTCACGATGCCGTGACCACGGCACCGCCTCTGACCGGCTACAGCAGAGTATCGATGCCGTAGTCGGCCCCCTTGGCCACGATGAAGTCGATGAACACCCGCAATTTTCGCGGCATCAGCCGCCGCTCCGGAAACAGCAGGTAAATCGGCACCCTGGGCTGCTGCCACTCGGGCAGCACGGACACCAGGGTCCCGCTCGCCAGCTCCTCGTGGCAGAGCATGGCGGGCAGGGAGGCGAGCCCCAGCCCGGCCTTCGCCGCCTCTCTGGCACAGGTTATATTATTAACCCGAAAGCGGGAGGGAGGGTCAACCAGCACCTCCCTGTCATCCCGCTCGAAGCACCAGTGCGACGCCAGAAAGCCGCTGGTCACCGCCACCCGCTCATGATGCACCAGATCCTCGGGATGGGTGATGGCGGGGCTGCGCGCCAGGTATGCCGGGCTGGCACAGATCAGGCGGGCGTTGCTCCACAGCCGCCGCGCCGCCAGGTTCGAGTCGCTCATGTCGCCGATCCGCACGATCGCATCCAGCCCCTCGTTGATGGGATCCACGATGCGATTGGTCAGCTCCAGCTCCACCTGCAGGCCGGGATAGGCCTGCAGAAACTCCGCCACCAGCCTGCCCACCACCAGCTGCCCCGCTTCGATGGGCACCGCCAGCTTGAGGGTGCCGGTCACCTCCTGCTGGCTGGCGCTCACCATCAGCTCGGCCTGGGCCAGCTCGTCCACCGCCTTGCTGCAGCGCAGATAGTACTGCTCGCCGGCCTCGGTCAGGGTGAGCTGGCGGGTCGAACGGTAGAGCAGCCGCACGCCGAGGCGCTGCTCCAGCTCGGCGATGCGCCGGCTCACCGTCGCCTTGGTCATGCCCAGTTCCTGGGCGGCCGCCGTGAAGGAACCCTTGTCGACGATCCGCACTAGAATCAATGCAGCGTTCAGATCCATTGTTGCACCAGTGAAACTGTATATCTCATAAATGGATACTAATCGAAACAGTCGGCCAGTGTTAGCCTGCCTCTCTTAAGTTCAGGAATCCCCCACATGAGTCAACACAAGAAGATCCCCCTGCTGGCAGCCATGATCCTGGCCCTGCTCGGTCTGCTGTTTGCCGGTTACTGGTATCTGCACGGCCGCTATTTCGAGAGCACCGACAACGCCTACCTGCAGAGCGAGGTCACCGGCATCGGTTCCAAGCTGTCCGGCTACATCAGCGAAGTGCTGGTGACCGACAACCAGCCGGTCAAGGCCGGCCAGCTCATCGCCCGCCTCGACGACCGGGAGTACAAGACCAAGGTGGCCGAGGCCGAAGCCGACCTGCGCCTCAATCAGGCGACGGCGGAGAATCTCGCCGCCACCCGCACCCAGCAGCTGAGCCTCATTCGCCAGGCCGAAGCCAAAGTCAGCTCGGCCAATGCCGAACAGGTTCGGGCCCAGCAACAGGTGCGCCGCGTCAGCCAGCTCAACCAGCGCCACTACAGCTCCCAGGACAGCCTGGACGAGGTACGGGCCGGTCTGCAGGTCAATCAGGCCCAGGAGCAGGAGGCCAAAGCGGCCCTGCAGGCCGCCCGCGAGCGGCTGCTGGTGCTGGATGCCGAGGCCAAGCAGAACCAGGCCAAGCTGGCATTGAGCGCCGCCCAACTGGAGCAGGCCAAGCTGGAGCTGGCCTATACCGAGCTGCGGGCTCCGGCCGACGGCATCATCGGCAAGCGCAGTCTGCGGGCGGGGCTCTACGTCCAGTCCGGCATGCAGGTGGCCAGCCTGGTGCCGCTGCAGCAGGTGTGGGTCGAAGCCAACTTCAAGGAGACCCAGCTGCTCCACATGCAGCCCGGCCAGAAGGTGGAGGTGATCCTGGATGCCTATCCGGATCAGCCGGTCGAGGGGATCATCGACAGCCTGGCCCCCGCCACCGGCGCCAAGTTCGCCCTGCTGCCACCGGAGAACGCCACCGGCAACTTCACCAAGATCGTGCAACGGGTGCCGGTCAAGATCCGCATCCCGGAGCCGGGGCCGCTGGCGGGCAAGCTGTTGCCGGGCCTCTCCACCGAGGTGATCGTCGACACCCGCAGTCCTGATCCCGTGGTTGCGGCCCACTGATGGAACCCATCCCGCGTCGCAACTGGATCGCGGTCATGGGGGGCCTCATCGGCGCCTTCATGGCCATCCTCGACATCCAGATCACCAACGCCTCCCTGAAGGACATTCAGGGGGCCCTGTCGGCCACCTTGAGCGAAAGCTCCTGGATCTCCACCTCCTATCTGGTGGCGGAGATGATCGCCATCCCGCTGAGCGGCTGGCTGAGCCGGGGGCTGAGCGTGCGGCGCTACCTGCTGTGGACCACCGGCGCCTTCATCGTCGCCTCCGTGCTCTGCTCATTCAGCTGGAACCTCACCAGCATGATCGTCTTTCGGGCGCTGCAGGGCTTCACCGGCGGGGCCCTGATCCCGATGGCCTTCTCCCTCATCGTCAGCCTGCTGCCGTTGCACAAACGGGCCACCGGCATGGCGTTGTTCGGCCTGTGCGCCACCTTCGCCCCCGCCATCGGGCCGACCCTGGGCGGCTGGCTGACCGAGCAGATGTCCTGGCACTACATCTTCTACATGAACGTACCGCCGGGACTACTGGTGATGGCCATGCTGGCCCACGGGCTCGACAAGAAGCCGGTGGACTGGGAGGTGATCAAGCGGGTGGATCTCATCGGCATCGTCACCATGGCGGTGGGACTGGGCCTGCTGGAAGTGGTGCTGGAAGAGGGCAACCGGGAGGACTGGTTCGGTTCCAGCTTCATCGTGCGGCTCACCGTCATCTCGGTGGTGGCGCTGGTGTTTTTCGTCATCAGCCAGCTGCTGCGGCGCCACCCGCTGGTCAACCTGCGGCTGCTGCACAACCCGCGCTTCGCGCTGGCCTGCTTCGCCTATCTGGTGCTCGGCATGGCGCTGATGGGTTCCATCTATGTGCTGCCGCTCTACATGACCCAGATCCACAACTACAACGCGCTGGAAATCGGTGAGGTGCTGATGTGGATGGGGCTGCCACAGTTGCTGGTACTGCCGCTGGTGCCCAGACTGACCCACAAGATAGATCCGCGCTATCTGGTGAGCTTCGGCTTTCTGGTGTTCGCCGTCAGCTGCTTCATGAACATGAACATGAGCGCGGATTACGCCGGGCCCCAGCTGATCCAGTCGCTCATCGTGCGGGCGCTGGGCCAGCCCTTCATCATGGTGCCGCTCTCCCTGGTGGCGACCGCCAGCCTGACCCACGACGAGATCCCCTCCTCCTCGACCCTGCTCAACGTGCTGCGCAACCTGGGCGGTGCCTTCGGCATCGCCATCATCGCCACCCTGATCGACAACGACACCCGCATCCATGTCAGCCAGATCAGCAGCACCCTGGCCGCCAGCAGCATAGAGGGACAGAGCTACCTGCTGCAGCTGGCCCAGACCATGATGGCGCAGGGCTCCGGTCCCGAGCTGGCCCGCCAGCAGGCCCAGGCCATGCTGTCGAACACCATCAGCCGGGAGGCGGCCATCATGGCCTACAACCAGGTGTTCTTCGTAATGGGCATCTTCCTGCTGCTCGCCAGCGGCCTGATGCTGCTGCTCAAGCAGCCCGCCCCCAGGGCAGCCGATGCCGAACCACTCGAGGCGTGAAAAACGGTGGGAATGGCATAGCAAAACGGGCCTGATGGCCCGTTTTTTTGTCTGCGCACTCCCCTTGGCGAGGAGACAACTCAGCCACAGTCACCCCGCCAGCGAGGCGGCAATCAGAAACTGGGCAGCGAAGTAGCTGGTCATCACCCAGGCGGTGGCATGGGGGAAGGGGCGGCGGAAGCGGTCCAGCGCCAGCATGCTGTCGGAGAAGAGGAACATCAGCGCACCCACCAGGGCGGCGGCACTGCCGGCGGTGAGGGAGGCATGCCAGGCGCCGGCGGCAACCCAGGCCATGCCGATGATCACCAGCATGTAGCAGAACACGGGCACCTTCATCTCCCCGAGCTTGCCCCACAGCAGGCCGAACACCATGCCGGCCACCAGCAGCAACAGCAGACCATCCACCAGATTCAGCACCAGCGGCCCCTGGGCGAAGCCGACGATGTAACAGAGGTGCGCGACAAAAAACGCAGCCAGCCCCTGGATGAAGCGGTCGCTCGGCAACATCAGCAGCACGTCGCCGGCCAGCGACAGGCAGAGACCGAGCAGGATCCAGGCGTGGGAACCGTCGTGGTCATAGCTCTGATAGCCGAAGGCCAGCGCTATGATGAGCAGCATGGTCAACGGCTTGCTGATGTAGAACTGACGGGAGTCTGAGCCATAGGCCGCACGAATGTGCCACCAGCCCGATGCGATGATCAAGAAACTCAATAACATGCCCTGCTCCTCACGTGTTGCTCGCAGTCATACGGCAACATCTTCTTGCTGACAAGCAGAGTAACAAATTCCCCCGCCCAGTGGCAGAGGCGCTCAGCAAACGAGCAGTCTACGCCTAAAGTCTAATTGTCCCGCCCACCCTGTTCGGGCATAAGGGACGGGTCCGGAGGATCACCATGGAAGACGCAATGAAAAACTATCTGCCCGCTATCGATATCATGATGTGCCACCTTGGCATCAGCTTCGAGCAAGCCTGTGAACAGCTGGGCCTGAGCCAGGTGGAACAACAGACCCTGAGCCTGCTGCAGGAGCAGGATCCGCAGGAATAATCCCTCCCGGTGATGGATATCATGGTGTGCCACCTAGGCATCAGCGTCGAGCAAGCCTGCGAGCAGCTTGGCCTGAGCCAGGTGGGACAACAGACCCTGAACCTGCTGCAGGAACAGGATCCGCAAGAATAAACCCCCAGCGGGGAGCATGAAAACGGCGCCATGATGGCGCCGTTTTTATTGACCCTGGTTATGCTCGCACCACCCGGCGCCGTTGCAGCCAGACGATCAGTGCAAACAGCAGGAAGCCGGGCAGCCACATCAGCTCCTTGCGCCAGCGTTCGGTGGGGGCCTTGACCACCAGGATCTCCTGGTCAAACTCCATGCCGGCGGCCGCCGCCGGACTACCGAAGGTGACGCTGTCGATCAGGGTCTTGCCATCCTGCTCATAGAGCGCGAGCCCCAGGCTGGCGAGGCGGGCTTCCCCGTCCTCCCCTGCCGGCACCGCCAGCAGCACGGTCGACTGACGCAGCTTGCCCACCGCATCCTCACCCTGGATCCGCAGCCGCAGGGTGCTCTCCGCCTCCACCTCGCCCAGGGTCTGGGCCAGTTGGGCCGGCGGCGTCTCGCGATAGGGATCGTGCACCATGTCCATCCAGAAACCGGGGCGGAACAGGGTGAAGGCCACCAGCAACAGCAGCACGCTCTCGTACCAGCGACTCTTCACCAGGAAATGACCCTGGGTGGCGGCGGCGAAGATCAGCATGGCAACGGTGGCCACCATGAAGATCAGCACCCCGTGGGCAAAGTCCACGTCGATCAGCAGCAGGTCGGTGTTGAAGATGAACAGGAACGGCAGCGCCGCGGTGCGCAGGCTGTAGTAGAAGGCAGTGATGCCGGTCTTGATGGGATCGCCCTTGGAGACGGCCGCCGCCGCGAACGAGGCGAGCCCCACCGGCGGCGTCACGTCGGCCATGATGCCGAAGTAGAACACGAACAGATGCACCGCGATGAGCGGCACGATCAGTCCGTTCTGCTGCCCGAGCGTCACCACCACCGGCGCCAGCAGGCTGGAGACCACTATGTAGTTGGCGGTGGTGGGCAGCCCCATGCCGAGGATCAGACTCAGCAGGGCGGTCAGCAGCAACATCAGCAGCAGGTTGCCCATGGAGAGCATCTCCACCAGATCCGCCAGCACCAGGCCCACCCCGGTCTGGGAGACGGCACCGACGATGATCCCCGCCGTAGCGGTGGCGATGCCGATGCCGATCATGTTGCGGGCGCCGGCCACCAGCCCCTCTCGCAGATCGATCAAGCCGTCCTGCAGGGAGCCGTAATCGTGCCGGCCATCGCTGCGCAGCCAGTTGAGCAGCGGCCGCTGTGTCAGCAGTATGATCACCAGCATGACGGTGCCCCAGAAGGCCGACAGCCCGGGCGAGAGCCGCTCCACCATCAGGCACCACACCAGTACCACCACCGGCAGCAGGAAGTGCAGGCCGGAGAGCAGTACGGTACGGGTGTTGGGCAGTTCGGTCAGCGGCTTGTCCGGATCTTCCGCCGCCAGTGGCTCATTGCTGGCGGCAATCTTCAACAGCCCCAGATAGGTGGCGGCCAGCAGCAGGGCGATGCCGGGCAGGGCATAGTCGCCCAGCGCCGGCTTGAGCCAGCCCAGGCCGTAGTAGACCGCCATCGACAGCCCGCTGATCAGGGCGGCGCCAAAGGCAAAGCCGGTCAACCGGCGCAGCCAGGGCTTGGGCTGATGGTCGCCGATGGGCTGCATGCCGAGCTTGAGCGCCTCCAGATGGACGATGTAGAGCAGCGCTATGTAGGAGATGGTTGCCGGCAGGAAGGCGTGCTTGATGATCTCTACGTAGGGAATGCCCACGTACTCCACCATCAGGAAAGCCGCGGCCCCCATCACCGGCGGCATGATCTGGCCGTTGACCGAGGAGGCCACTTCCACCGCCCCCGCCTTCTCGGCGCTGAACCCCACCTTCTTCATCATGGGAATGGTAAAGGTGCCAGTGGTCACCACGTTGGCGATGGAGGAACCGGAGATGAGGCCGGTCAGGCCAGAGGCCACCACAGCCGCCTTGGCCGGGCCACCGCGCAGGTGGCCAAGCAGGCTGAAGGCCAACTGGATGAAGTAGTGGCCTGCACCGGCCCGCTCCAGCAGGGCACCGAACAGCACGAACAGGAACACGAAGCTGGTGGAGACGCCGAGGGCGATACCGAACACCCCCTCGGTGGTGATCCACTGGTGGTTGGCCAGCGCGGTGAAGCTCACCCCGCGGTGGGCCAGCAGGCCCGGCATCCAGGGCCCCGCCAGGCTGTAGGCGAGAAACACCAGAGCGATCACCGCCAGGGCCGGCCCCAGCGCACGGCGGGCCGCTTCCAGCAGCAGCGGGATGCCGATGCAGGCGGTCACCAGATCGGCGGTGGTGAGGTTGCCCGGCCGCTGGGCCAGCGCCTCGTACATCACGAACAGATAGGAAGCGGCGCCGGCGGCCACCAGCCCGAGCGCCAGATCGCCGAGCGGCACCCGGTCGCGCGGCGAGCGGCGAAAGGCCGGGAACACCAGATAGGCCAGCAGCAGGGCGAAGGTGAGGTGAATGGCACGGGTCTCGGTGTCATTGAGCACGCCGAAGCCCAGCATGAAGGGCAGGGGCGAGGCGATCCAGAGCTGGAACAGCGACCAGGCGAGCGCCAGGGTGGTGATGCACCCACCCATGATGCCGAGCGGCAGACGCGCCCCCACATCCTGGGCGATCAGTTCCTCGGTAGAGAGTTGTTTATCTTGCATAGGGGTTAACTTGTGCCAACGAGTACAACGACACGACACCCGCTACCACGGGCTGCGGCAGACGGGTGTCGAAGAGAGTGACAGCGGCCCTTGGGCCCGCTATCAGAGCCAGCCGCGCTCTTTGTAGTAGCGGGCAGCCCCTTCATGCAGCGGGGCGGAGAGACCCACCTTGATCATGTCGGCCTCTTTGAGGTCGGCGAAGGCCGGATGCAGGCGCTTGAAACGATCCAGGTTGTCGAACACGGATTTGACCAGCTGATAGACCACTTCCGGATCGGCCTTGGCACTGGTGGAGAGCACTGCCTTGCCGCCGATGGACGGGGTCGGCTGGTCGCTGCCCTTGTAGATGCCGCCCGGGATCTCGGCCTTGCTGTAGTAGCTCTTCTCGGCCAGCAACTTGTCGATGTCGGCACCGGTGACCGGGACCAGCACGGCGTCGGTGGTGGTGGAGGCTTCCTGGATGGCTCCGTTGGGATGACCGACGAAGTAGCTCATGGCGTCGATGTTGTTGTCACCCAATGCTGAGGCCTGCTCGGCCGGCTTGAGCTCGGAGACCAGGCCGAAGTCGCCCTTCTTCCAGCCCTTAACCGCCATGATCTCTTCAAAGGTATCGCGCTGGCCGGAGCCAGGGTTACCGATGTTGACCCGCTTGCCCTTGAGATCGTCGAAGCCGGCGATCTTGGCGTCCTTGCGGGCCAGGATGGTGAACACTTCGCTCTGCAGGGAGAAGACAGCGCGCATGTCGTCCATGGCCCCCTCGGCCTGGAATGGCGGCAGCCCCTTCATCGCCTTGTACTGATGGTCGGACTGCATGATGCCGAAGTTGAATTCACCGCTGCGGATGCCGTTGACGTTGGCCACCCCGCCACCACTGGCCGGGGCGTTGCACTTGATCTGGTGATCGGCGGCGCCGCGATTGAGGAAGCGGCAGATGGACTGGCCCGCCACGTAGTAGACACCGGTCTGACCGCCGGTGCCTATGGTCACGAAGCGCTCCTGCGCCTGCACCGGGCCACCGAACGAGACGCCGGCCAGCACAGCCGACAGGGCACACGCCAGGGATAATCCTTTCATGTTGTTCATCCTTTTTGATTGATTCAGCTCGCCCGTTCCACGGGCGAATGCCGGACAAACCACCGTTCTGCGTCGGCGGTTGCCCATGACCTCGATATGAGGAAGCGGGTGAACGGCGAACGTTCCCCAAAAAGCCACCAGCATCCTGTGGTGAGACAGTCGGCGTCATGCCAACCGAAGATAATTGGCCCCGAGGGGGCCAATTAAAGAGTCATAACGGCTTCGATTAAGCACACGGCGCCAACATAAATCAAACAAAAACACAAAATGATGGATATGGATGACGAGAAATTTGAAGCCGATCATTAATTTGCTGATCAGGGATTAATTGAATGTGCTACCCGTCGGCAGACAGAGTGGGAGGAGGGAGATTCTTTTGCAGCCCTTGACTGGCAAGGGCTGCAACTGTGGTGACTTATGCTTGTGGCTTGGCCAGATCCAGAATAAACGCGAACTCCAGTGCGATATCCTCGTAGGCCTTGAAGCGACCCGACTTGCCGCCGTGGCCGGCGTCCATGTCGGTGCTCAGCAACAACTTGTTATCATCCGTCTTCAGCTCGCGCAGCTTGGCCACCCACTTGGCCGGCTCCCAGTACTGCACCTGGGAGTCGTGCAGCCCGGTGGTCACCAGCAGGTTGGGATAGGCCTGCGCCTTGACCTGATCGTAGGGGCTGTAGGCCTTCATGTAGTCGTAGTAGCGCTTCTGGTTCGGGTTGCCCCACTCGTCATACTCCCCGGTGGTGAGGGGAATGGACTCGTCCAGCATGGTGGTGACCACGTCGACGAACGGCACCTGGGCCACCACGCCGCGATAGAGCTGGGGCGCCTGATTGATGATGGCCCCCATCAGCAGGCCACCGGCGCTGCCGCCCATGGCGTAGACCTGATCCCTGGCGCCGTAGCCCTGCGCCACCAGCGCCTCGGTCACATCGATGAAGTCGTTGAAGGTATTCTGCTTTTTCAGCAGCTTGCCATCTTCATACCAGTGGCGCCCCAACTCCTCGCCGCCGCGGATGTGAGCGATGGCGTAGACGAAGCCGCGGTCCAGCAGGCTCAGCCGGGCGCTGCTGAAATCCGGGTCCATGCTGGCACCGTAGGAGCCGTAGCCGTAGACCAGCAGCGGATTGGTGTGCGCACCCGCCCCCTCTTGCTTGAACTTGTCCTTGCGATAGACCAGCGACACCGGCACGGCCACACCGTCACGGGCGGTGATCCAGAGCCGCTCGCTGGCATATTGATCGGCCTTGAAGCCCGCCACCGGCTGCTGCTTGAGCAGGGTGCGCTTGCCGCTGTCCAGGTCGAGCTCGTAGGTGGACGAGGGGGTGGTCATGGAGGAGTAACCATAGCGCAGCGCGCTGGTATCCGGCTCCGGGTTGTAGGCGAGCCAGGTGACATAGGCCGGATCGTCGAAGGCGATCTCTTTCTGCTCGCCGCTCTGCCAGTTGACCTGACGCAGCCGGGTCAACCCCTGACTGCGCTCCTCCAGCACCAGCCACTCCTTGAACAGGGCATAGCTCTCCAGCAGCACGTCCGGATTGGGGGCGATCACCGCCTTCCAGCGATCCACCGGGCTCTCCTTGGTCTCGTAGAGGCCGAAGTTCTTGCCGTCCTTGTTGGAGCGCACATAGAAGCGGCCGCGGTAGTGATCCAGGCTGTATTCGTGATCCACCTGGCGCGGCAGGAACAGCCGCGGCGCCTGGGTCGGCACGTTGGCATCGATGAGACGCGCCTCGCCTGAGGTGGTGCTGGAGAGGGCGATGACGATGAAATCTTCCGAGGTGGTGGCGTAGAGGCTCACATAGAAGGAGTCGTCCTTCTCCTCATAGACCAGCTGATCCTTGGCTGGATCCGTGCCCAGCTCGTGGCGATAGACCTGGTAGGGCAGCAGCGTCTTGGGGTGCTTGCGCACGTAGAACACCGTCTTGCTGTCGTTGGCCCAGACCAGATTGCCGGAGGTGTTCTCCAGCGTGTCGGTGGCCCACTTGCCGCTCTCCAGATCGAGGAACTGGATCTGGTACTGACGGCGGGAGAGGAAATCTTCCGCCACCGCCAGCCAACGATTGTTGCGGCTCACCTCGAGCGCCCCCAGGGCGTAGAACTCGTGGCCTTCGGCGCGCTGGTTGCCGTCCAGCAGCAGGCTTGCAGCCTCTTCACCCAGCTTGCTGCGCGAATAGATGGCGTACTCCTTGCCCGGCTCGTAGCGGGTCTGGTAGCGATAGCCGTTTTTCACGTAGGGCACCGACTCGTCCTGCTGCGGAATGCGGGCGACCATCTCCTGATAGAGCTGGTCGCGCAGCGGCTTGATCGGTTTGAGCATGGCGTCGGTGTAGGCGTTTTCAGCCTCGAGGTAGGCCAGCACCTCGGGTTTCTGGCGCTCGTCATCGCGCAGCCAGTAGTAGTTGTCGACCCGGGTATCCCCGTGTTTCTTGATGGCGTGAGGGTGTTTGGCGGCCACGGGAGGCTGGATCAGGGTGTCGCTTGTGGGCATGGCGGACTCATCATTGGCATATGAACAGGGAACGGCGGCCAGACAAGCCAGCAGCAGAAGCCCTCGGGAAAAGGTGAACATGTCGCATCCTTTGCGCTGTAAAAGGGTTGGCGGACCTGAGCCTTGGCTCCTTGGACAGGGGATCAATCTGCCCCTTGTCGCCTTCAGTTGCAAGTTCTCCCGCGCCCTGATGTAAAAGGGCCGCCATCTCGCGATGGCGGCCCCCATACCTGACCGTGAGCGACACGGGCTCGCTCAGGTGTGCCTCACATGATGGAAGTGTGTCTGCTCACGGCCAGTTTTCATCAGCCGGGGTAGCTCGACCAGACCTTGGTCGCGCCCTCGTTGCTGATGCTCAGCACCTGATAGGGCTGACCCGGAATATCCATGCCTGGCGCACTCTGGGGCATGCCCGGAATGGTCAGGCCGCGGATCGCCGGTTTTTCCTTGAGCAGCTTCTGCACGTCGGCGGCGGGTACATGCCCCTCCACCACATAGCCGTTCACCACTCCGGTGTGGCAGGAAGCCAGCTGCGGAGTGATGCCGTACTGCTGCTTGACCGGTTCAAGCTGCTCGGTTTCGACGACCTTGACCTCAAAGCCGTTCTCTTCCATGTGCTTGATCCAGGTCTTGCAGCAGCCGCAATACTGGGACTTGTAGACGGTCATCTGCTCGGTTGCCAGAGCAGAAAAACTGACGGTACCGGCCAGCACGGCCAATAACAGGGACTTGTACATAACTCACCTCGGATAAGAAGAAATGCCCAAAAAAACAGGGTGACTCGACTCAACCGAGATGACGGGGCGGACGCTCCAGCCGGTCGGTCGGAACATCCGGCATGAACTGGGAGGGGGAGATGAAATCCGGGGTATCGGGTTCCAGCATGGCAACCGTCAGGCTGTCGCCGGTGACCACCGTCATGGCGAGCGCCGAGGTGAAGCTGCCACAGGGCATGGCCTTCTCCAGGGTGCGTTCGCTCTGGCTGCAATGAGGCGTCAGGGTACAGAGATCGGTCGCCGCCCGGCTGCCAAACGACATCAGCACCATCAGCAGACTCCACAGGGGGAGCCAGCGGCGAGCGCGAGCGAGTTGGCGACGGGTCAGAACCATGAGACGACTCATTGACGAAAGGTGGCCTATGGTAACCCTTGGCCCAGGGGGAGGGTCAAGCCCTCCCCCTCTTCCAGTCAGCCGCCATCAAGGTTGCTGACGGGTCGCCGCCAGCACGATCTCGCGCACGCAGACGTTGGCCGGCTGGCTCCATGCATAGAGCACGGCGTCGGCGATTACCTCAGGCGCAATGACGCCGCCCATCTGATCCTTCCAGTCGTGGTAGCCGGCCTTGATGCTCTCGTCCGTGGTGTGGCTGAGCAGCTCGGTCTCCACCGCGCCCGGGGCTATGGTCACCATCCGCACGCCGACGTCGGCCACCTCTTCCCGGATGTTCTCGGTCAGGGCGTGCACCGCGAACTTGGTGGCACAGTAGGCGGCATGGTTCGGGAAGGTCTTGCGACCGGCGATGGAGCTGATGTTGATGATGGTGCCGCTGCGACGGGCCTTCATGCCGGCCAGCACAGCGTGAACACCGTTCAACACCCCCATCACGTTGATGTTGAGCATCTGCTGCCACTCGGCCGGGTCCTGCACATCGGCTTGTCCCAGCAGCATGACGCCGGCGTTGTTGACCAGACAGCCGACCGGACCGAATTGCGCCTCGGCCTGCTGGATGGCGGCCTTCATGGCGGCGGTGTCGGTCACATCAACCCCGATGCAGAGGGTATCGGGCAGCGCCAGCGCCTGCATGGGCTCGACCCGGCGGGCCAGCAGCAGCAGCGGATGGCCGGCGGCGGAGAAGGCGCGGGCAATGGCGGCACCGATCCCGGCGGAGGCACCGGTGATCACGACGAGAGGCTTGGACATGATGTTTTCCTTCTGATTCAAGAGTCGGTTTGAGCAAACAAGCGGCTGGCCAGCACGGAACGGGATCACTATAGTCACTGCATCCATCAGTGATAAATATTGTTTTCCGCTGGTTATCATCTGAAAAAACTATGGTTGGGCTTATGCTGGATCTGAGACTGCTGCGCTTCTTCATCGCCATCTATGAAGAGAAGAACATCACGGCGGCGGCCGAACGCTGCCACGTCAGCCAGCCCTCCCTCTCGGCGGGGCTGCGTCAGCTGGAAGAGACCCTGGGTGACAGCCTGTTCATCCGGGGCAAGAAGGGGGTGGCGGCCAGGGATCAGGCCCATTACCTCTATCCCCACGCGGTCAAGCTGGTGGAAGAGGCGCGCCGGCTACCGGCGCTGTTTCGCCAGAAGGCGACGCGTGCGCGGCTCAACCTGGCCATCATGCCGGACCTGAGCCGGCGGCGGGTGGCGGAATTGCTGCAGCAGGTGCAGGCTGTGCTGCCCGAGCTGGATCTCACCCTCTCCGATTACGGGACGCCTGCCGACTGTCGGCTGACCCTGGATGCCCTGCGCCGGGAGGACGAGATCTTCCTGCCGCTGTGGGAGGAGGATTATGTCTTGTGCGTGCGCCGCGACCATCCCCTCGCCAGCCGCCAGCAACTCGAGTTGGCCGAGCTGCAACATTATGATTTTATTGAGTGCCCCCCCTGCGAAGCCCATCAGCAGACCATAGGCCTGCTGGCTTGTGACCGACTCACCCTCAATCTGGTGGCCAAGGCCGAGAGCAAGGGGCTGGTGATGGCGCTGGTGCTGGCCGGGGTCGGCATCAGCTTTCTACCGGACGGGCTGGTGGAGGACGAAGCGAGTCTGTGTACCGTGCCGGTGCGCGGACCACGGATGTTCCGGCGCATCGGCCTCTGCTATCCCGCCCACCAGACCCTCAATCCGGCGCTGCGCGAGCTTATCCCGGAACTGGCGAGCCATGGCGCTTCTTGATAACGTCGCTACTCAATGCATCTTTTTTTCGCCGGTCGCTTGCACCGGTATTTGGCCCCTCTTCAGATCAGGAACCCATGAAACGCATTCTGGTTATCTTTTCACACCCGGCGCTGCAGAGCTCCCGGGCCAACAAGCAGCTGCTGCAGGCCATCGACGGCCTGGAGGGCGTCACCCTGCACGACCTCTACCAGCACTACCCCAACATGTTCATCAACGTGAAGCGGGAGCAGGCCCTGCTGTCTGAACACGACATCATCGTGTTCCAGCACCCCTTTTACTGGTACTCCTGCCCTGCCATCATGAAGGAGTGGATGGATCTGGTACTGGAGTATGGCTACGCCTACGGCCCGGAAGCCCACGCCCTCAACGGCAAGCAGTGGCTGTCGGCCATCACCACCGGTGGCGCCCCCGAGTCTTATTGCAGTGAAGGCTACAACCAGCGCCCGCTGCTGGACTTTCTGCTGCCGTTCCGGCAGACGGCCCAGCTGTGCGGCATGAGCTGGTTGCCGCCATTCGTGCTGCACTCCTTTCACAAGATCCGGGATCAGGAGGCGCTGCGCCGCTGCGGCCAGGATTATCGCCAGCTGCTGTGTGCCCTGCGCGACGAACAGCTGACCCCGGCCCAGCTTGCCGGCAGCCCCTATCTGCGCGATCTGCTGGAGGTACTCTCATGACCCGCTCTCGATCCGGGCGACGGCCCGGCCTGCCGACATCGGCCTCCACCACAGTTCGGAGGATCCGCTGATGGGACATGGTTTGCTGTTCGATGCCTTCATCTACCTCTCCGCCGCGGTGATCGCGGTGCCGCTGGCCAAACGCTGGGGGCTGGGATCCGTGCTCGGTTACCTGCTGGCGGGCATCATCATAGGTCCCTTCCTGCTGGGGCTGGTGGGTGAACAAAAGGATGTGATGCACTTCGCCGAGTTCGGGGTCGTGCTGATGCTGTTTCTGGTCGGGCTGGAGCTCAGACCGGCACTGTTGTGGCAGTTGAAGGGGCCCATTCTCGGCACCGGCGGGCTGCAGGTGTTGCTCACCACGGCCGCCCTGACCGGCGTGGCACACCTCATCGGCCTGCCGTGGCAGCAGGGGCTGGCCATCGGCCTCATCCTGGCGCTCTCCTCCACCGCCATCGTGCTGCAGAGTCTACAGGAGCGCAAACTGATGCAGAGCGAGAGCGGCCGCTCCGCCTTTGCCGTGCTGCTGTTCCAGGACATCGCCGTCATTCCCATCCTGGCGATCCTGCCGCTGCTGGCCATCGCGCCGGTGGCCAGCAGCAGCTCGGAGCTGGCCGGCTGGCAACACGGCCTGCTGGTGGTGGCTGCCATCTCCGGCATAGTGCTGGGTGGTCATTACCTGATGCGACCGGTGTTCCGCGCCATCGCCCAGTCCCACATGCGGGAGATCTTCGTCGCCGCCGCCCTGCTGCTGGTGATCGCCATCGCCGTGCTGATGGAGTCGGTCGGCCTCTCCCCCGCCCTTGGCTCCTTCCTCGCCGGCGTGGTGCTGGCGGACAGCGAATATCGCCACGAGCTGGAGGCAGACATAGAACCGTTCAAGGGGCTGCTGCTCGGCCTCTTCTTCATGTCGGTGGGCGCCGGCATCAACTTCGGGCTGTTTGCCGAGCACCCGCTGCTGATCCCGGCCCTGGTGGTCGGCCTGATGGTGCTCAAGTGGCTGGTGCTGATGGCGCTCGGCTTTGCCATTCGCATCTCGCCGAGTCAGCGCTGGACCTTCGGGCTGGCGCTGGCCCAGGGCGGGGAGTTTGCCTTCGTGCTGTTCTCGTTCGCCGCCCAGAACAAGGTGCTGCCGGGGGATACCATCGCCCTGCTGACCCTGGTGGTGGCACTCTCCATGGCGCTGACGCCGCTGCTGCTGATCCTCAACGATCGGGTGATCCAGCCCTGGTTCGACTATCGCAACCAGAGTGAATTGCCGCAGCACGAGCAGCCGGAGCTGGTGGAGCACCCGGTCATCATCGCCGGCTTCGGCCGTTTCGGTCAGATCGTGGGGCGTCTGCTGCACGGCCACGGCATCGGCACCACCATACTCGAGCAGGATGCCAGCCAGATCGAGATGCTGCGCAAGTATGGTTATCAGGTGTTCTATGGCGATGCCAGCCGGCTTGACCTGCTGCACGCCGCCGGCGCCCACAAGGCCAAGCTGCTGGTGCTCTCCATCAACGATCCGGCCACGTCACTCGAAGTGATTGAAATGGTGAAGAAACACTTCCCACACCTTAAGATACTGGCGCGAGCCCAGGATCGTCCCCACGCTCACGAGATCCTGCGCCAGGGCGTGGGCAGCGTATACCGGGAAACCCTGGGTTCTGCCGTGGATCTGGGGGTGGAAGCCCTGACCCAGCTCGGCTTTCGGGCCAACCAGGCATGGCGGGCCGGCCAGACCTTCAAGCAGCACGACAACTGGCTGCTGCGGGAACAGGTCAACTACCTGGACGACGAACACACCTATATCAACAAGAGCCTGCAATACCGGGACATCCTCTCCGATCTGCTGCAAGACGATCAGGAAGGACAGGAGAGCATTCACGCTCACAACTGGAACAGCGGTCTGCCCGACAACGACAAGGAAGCAATATGATTGCCTATTACCCCATGCTCAAACACCTGCACATGACGCTGGCGCTGGTCAGCGTGCTGCTGTTCCTCTATCGCTGGCTGCTGGCCCTGGGGGGCAGTGCCCGCCTGCAGCAGAAGTGGCTGAAGATCCTGCCCCATGTCAACGACACCTTCCTGTTGCTGTTCGGGGTGCTGCTGGCGGTGACCCTGCAAATGAGCCCGGGCCAACAACCCTGGCTGATGGCCAAGCTGATCGCACTGGTGGTTTACATCGGCCTCGGCGTCATGGCGCTCAAGCGCCCTGCGCGCAGCCAGAAGCTCGTGGCCGGCCTCGCGGCCCTGGCGGTATTTGGCTACATGGTGGGCGCCGCCATCACCAAATCCACCTTGTCCTGGCTGGCCTGATCCAGCCAAAAAATACCTGCCTGATGGAGGGGAGCCATCCCCTCCACATCATATTCTGCATTTCCCCGTCATTTCTGTTTTTTCCTCTCCCCCAAATCCGTAAGGCAGCACTTTCATTTGGTGAATTTTCATCATTTTTAAGCCTCGATTGCTGCCAAAAATGATAACAATTATGTTTTGGATCATGTGGTTAGCTTGGTTTGTATGAAAATGGCGACAGTTGTCGCAGCAAAACTTGCGACATAGACTGTCGCAAAGCATGGCTAGGATACACTCAACGCTAAACCAGTGAAGGCATGCACCATGAGTAAGAAGCTGTTACGACAACTGACCTTGGCGCGTTGCATCCCGCACCGCCCTTACAAGCTGACCGCCAGCCAACTCCAGGTAAAACTGGAAGAAGAAGGCATCCACGTCAGTCTGCGTACCGTGCAACGGGACCTGGAAGAGATGTCCGGCATGGGGTTGTTCGATCTCACCTCGGATGAACGCAGCAAACCACACGGCTGGTGCTTCGAGCGCCATGGCCTCAACGACTTTGCCAACATAATGCCGCTCTCCTTGGCAGTGGCGCTGAAAACCTGGAGCGATCAGGCCAGCCAGCTGTTGCCGGCCAGCGTACTGACCGAACTGAACCCCTTGGTCGACAAGGCCAGCCAGGTGATCCGCGATAGCCAGAGCGAACTGGCTGAACGCTGGCTCGAGAGCGTGCACCAGTCACCGCGCCCGTTTGTCGGCAACCCTGAAATCCGCCGCAGCACGCTGATCCGCGATGCATTGTGGCGCGGTCGCAAGTTCAGTGCCGAGATCCAGCGGGTCATCAAGGAGCGCACAGTATGGCTCTGCTACGACCGCATCAATCCGCTCGGCATCCTGAACCAGGCGGAAGGGCCGACCCTGCTCTGCACCCTGTCCGAGCTGGATCCCAAGGTCTACGGCATCCCGTTCGATCACATCAAGAACGTGGAGCTGACCAACTTCAGCGCGACCCAGCCGAAGGATTTCAACATCCAGAAACTGATCCGCGATCAGGGGTATCAGGATGTCAGCGGGCCGATCCGCTTCGTCGGTCGCATCGATGCCAACTGCCCGACCCTGGTCGACGGACAGATCCCCGGCCACAACCCGCGCATGACTCGCTACGACAAGCGCAGCGTGGTGGTGGAAACCGAGGTACAGGACACCCCCGAGTTCCGTACCTGGCTCAACAATATGAGCGGGAACCTAGAAGTGTTGGCGCCTGAATCCTTGCGCAAGGCGTATCCGACACCGGGTAGCCGCGTCAGCTGACCACCGCAGAAAAAGCCGGGCCAAGCCCGGCTTTTTGTATTCTTTTTGAGCATATTTATTCAACTAATTTTTAAGTCTTACCCACCGAATTGAGCCTGTTTGTACCATCGTTTTCGCCCCGTTTTTGCGTGTAAGAGATCCGCCATGGCAGCTGTAAGAGGCCACTGTGTCGAACCGTACGCGAAGCCATCTTTGAATCCACATGCTTTCCCATGAAACAAACTAATACCATGATTTATATAGCTTTATCTCTATAGCATTGGTCATTAATCCGTTATCGCCACGCCAATAACGTCGGAACCGCCCTTGTTCCGCCCCCTGGTTCCCTTAATATGGGTCTCACAAGGACGGAGCTGGTTCGGCAGGATGCGGAAACAGCGCATAAGCAGGGAATAAACCACAGGGCGTGGGCAGGGAACACTTCAGGATGAGGCCGGTAACCAGGACGGTTATCAAACGGATTGCAGGACACCACGGGACGTGGTTGCGGACACCTCGGGATGAGGCAGAGCAAACAGGATGATTGCTCTTCAGGAAGATTATGGACCTCGCAGGAAGCGAGCAGGACAGCTTCAGGATGAAGCGAGACAACCCGGATGGTTGTCTGTCAGGATGACGCAAGGAACACCACGGGATGTGGTAACGGACACCTCCAGGATGGAGAGAGTGCAGCAATCAGGAGCGATTGCCAGGCTAGGATGGCCACAGGACACCTCAACGGATTGGGAAGGGGATATTCCGAAGGATCAGGATAAAGTCAGGGATTGCAGGGAGCGTTGCAGTTCATGGACTGGACTAGATGACTTGAGGGGACGGCGGCCGCCGTCCCCTTTTCTTTATGTGCCTTTTGTACCAGAACGATCAATGACATGGGGCTCTACTCGCTGTCACAGCACATCCTGTGTGCTCTAGATCCCCCCTCAATCTGGGTGCCCATTGTCAGCCAGAATACCCCCTCTCTCACCTCCTACACTTCGTGAACGCTGCTCTGGGTTAGTT
Organism: Aeromonas sp. QDB39; assembly: GCF_027707585.1. Taxonomy (NCBI): domain Bacteria; kingdom Pseudomonadati; phylum Pseudomonadota; class Gammaproteobacteria; order Aeromonadales; family Aeromonadaceae; genus Aeromonas; species Aeromonas sp. QDB39. The sequence goes on from NZ_JAPCIV010000018.1 coordinate 108,183, forward strand.
CTGCAGCGGGCAAGTCATGTGTACAGCTGGCTCAGCGCGCACAGCAACATTACAGCCCGCCAGAAACACAGGGTGGAATGGACCGGTAATCCCCCCGAAAAACCAGGGTGCTCATAAGTAGAATTTTCCCGTACCTTGAACGCAGGAGGTTCTACATGAA